>JAUXOG010000011.1 GCA_030682385.1 Bacteroidota bacterium | reverse complement strand
AGAGATAGAGTTATTGAAGCACAAAGAAACGGAAAACTACCACCATTCGATGTTTTGGTTGAAGAGATTATAATACGAGCTCTAAAAAATGATGCTCACGACATTCACTTTGAACCGATGGAGAACGAGCTGCGGGTGCGAACCGACAAGTTCGGAGTGTTAGAAAGACTTATATCGCTTCCGCGGGAATTCAACGAGAATTTTGCTAACATTTTTAAAATAAAAGCAGATTTGAATGCTCTTGAAAAACGCAAACCGCAGGAAGGCGGTTTCACAGCTAATATTGGGACCCGGCAAGTTGATCTTAGAGTCAGTATATTGCCGTCGGTTTATGGCGAGCGAATTGCTCTTCGTCTATTTGTTAAAACTACCTCGATTCGGCCTATAGAGGATATAGGTTTGTCCAGCAGAAATCTGGAAAAACTCCTCTATCTGATTAGTAAACCAAGTGGATTGGTTTTAATTACTGGTCCGGCAGGCAGCGGTAAGAGTACAACCTTATATTCTGCAGTAAACGAACTTGATGTTGCAGAAAAAAATATATTAACAGTTGAAGACCCAATTGAATTTAAGCTCGATTTTGCTACACAGGTGCAGGCTGGTGCCGAAAAAGCGTTCGGTTTTGCCGAAGCTTTAAAATCAATTTTGCGACAGCGACCAAATGTTATTTTAATAGGTGAAATACGAGACGTTGAAACCGGAATTGTAGCTGCCGAAGCTGCGCTAAATGGAAACTTAGTTTTAAGTACAATGTTATCGAGCGATGCGATCGGAACTATTCCTCGCTTACTCCAATTTGGTATCCCATCCTATTGGTTAGCACCTACTCTGTCTGGAGTTGTGTATCAGCAGTTAGTAAGAACTATTTGTCCCGATTGCAAGCAATCCTATAAACCTTCCGATGAAGAATTAAACCGTTTAGGTATAATAGATAATTCATTCGATTTAATTTTTTATAAGGGACAAGGATGTAAAACTTGTGGCGGTCTCGGCTATTTCGGTCGTTCGGCAATTCACGAGGTGCTTACCGTAGATGACCGATTAAAAGATTTAATCTACCAGAACGCACCACTAATGAAGTTGAAAGAAGCTGCAATTCATAGTGGTTTCAAAACTGTGCGGTATTCAGCTTTACGAAAAATATTGCTTGGTATCACTACCTCTTCTGAAGTATTCAGAGTCCTTGGATAAATAATTTTATTTCAAATTAGTTAATATAAGGAATCCAAAATGCAAATTATTGCAAAGTTTTTACTTTTAACATTTCTTTATTTTCCTATCGCTATATCGCAAAGTGAAGACTTCCTCGCACATGCGATTTCACTCGATTCGCTCCTTAATATAAAAATTAGTGCAGCTTCAAAGTATTTGCAAAAAACAAGAGACATCCCCGCTTCTGTTACTGTAGTTACTTCGGAAGAAATTGACAAATTTGGATACCAAAATTTATCCGAGGTATTGCAGAGTATTAAAGGATTTTACGTCAGTTACGACCGTAATTACAATTACCTTGGAGTGCGTGGCTTCAGCAGACCTACCGATTACAATAACCGTATTTTGCTGATGTTGAATGGGCACAGCTTGAACGAAAATATTTACGGGTCAGCTTATTTCGGAAACGATTTAGGAATAAATTTAAAAAGTATCGAACGAATTGAAATAGTCCGAGGTCCCAGTTCCGCTCTTTATGGCAGTAATGCTATGCTTGCCGTGATAAACATTATTACAAAAAAGGGGAGTGCAATTGACGGTTTACAGGTTCACGCTGAGGTGGGAAGTTACCGCAATCTTCAAGCCGCTGCCCGCTATGGTAAAGAATTCAGTAATGATTTAGATGTTTTTGTTTCCGGAACTCTCGGCGATATTAAAGGTGAAGATCAATTCTATCCTGAATATGATAATCCTGAATCTAATAACGGAATTGCACACAATTTAGACTGGGATAAATATATCGGTTTCACCTCGGCATTGAGCTACAAAAATTTTTCACTCTTTGGAAAAATTGCATCCCGTAAAAAAGGTATCCCGACCGGTGCTTATGATATAGTATTTAATGACCCCGACGCTTATACGTTAGATGAGTACCAATTTATTGAATTGAAATACGAGAACGATTTTGCTACCGATAAAAGTGTTTTACTACGCACATACTACGATAACTATTACTATTTCGGGACGTACCAATACGATGTAATTGCTAATGATGAAAGTAAAGGGAGTTGGTTTGGGACCGAAGCTCAATTGCGTTGGGATTTAACTACATCGAACCGGTTGATTGCAGGTATCGAGTATAAAAATAACACACGTGCTGTTTTTAAATATTGGAATTCAAATACTATATTTTTCGATGGTAATTTTCCTTCGTCTCTAACTTCATTTTATCTGCAAAATGAATATCAAGCGTTAGATAATTTATCTTTTACATTAGGATTACGGTTGGATAAATACTCAATTTTTAAAATGTTTACATCACCTCGCGGTGCTATAATTTACCATGCATCAACGGCTGCTACTTTTAAATTCCTCTATGGCGAGGCATTCCGGATTCCGAATGTTTATGAAGTAAATTATCACGACCCATACAGCCAGTTTAAACGCAGTGTTAATTTAAAATCTGAGAAGATTGCGACCAGCGAATTGATATGGGAACAACGGATGAGCGACGAAACATTCAGCACGATATCCTTATATCGTTACGACATGAAAAATTTAATTGATACTAAAATTGACACTACCGATTCATTCAAATATTTTGGAAATGCCGATAACATAAGAGCAATTGGTTTAGAATTTGGAATCAATACGCGCACAAAACAAGACTTGAATTACTATTTTAATTATTCATTGCAAAGTGCAAAAAAATTAGAAACCGATGAGAAACTCACAAATTCGCCTGAACATCTGATTAAGTTTGGTATAAATTTTCCGCTCTTTGAATATTTTTACGCCGGTACAGAAGTCCAGTGGGAAACTGAACGGCTGACAGTTTATAACACGAAAACCGACCCCTATTTATTATCCAACCTAAATATTAAAACAAAGCCATTATTTAACAGTCTCACAGTTTCGTTTTTAGTAAGAAATTTATTCGATGCCGATTACAAACATCCCGGTGGTTTCGAACATCGCCAAGCCGGCATTATACAGAATGGACGCAATTTTATCGCCTCGTTAGATTATAAGTTCTAAAAATATTGAAATACTTTTTTTATATACTAATTACAATTTTACTTTCTTGCGGTATTGCATTTACACAGGAAATGCCCGTTCCTGTCGAAATTCAAATTCCTTTATTCAAAAAAATACTTACGTTCGACCGGAATCTAAAAACCCGTGCAGGGAACGAGATAGACATCGGAGTACTTTTTCAAAAAGGTTTTAAATTATCCTCAGATGTGAAGAACGAGTTCGTTACTACTGCTTCACCTACGCAGGATTCTATCGATGGTTTACCTGTGAATATTGTTGCTTTGGAATATTCCGATGAACCTAATCTCAAAAGCAATCTATCGAAACATAATATCGATATATTGTATATTACTCCGATGCGTGCAGTCGATTTGAAAATGGTCTCTCAACTCTGCCAAACACACAAAATTTTAACAATTACCGGAGTTCCGCAATATATTGAAAATGGTATTTCAGTCGGTTTGGATATCAAAGCCGAGAAGCCGCAGATCATTATAAATTTACAATCTACAAAAGCCGAGGGGGCAGATTTCAGTTCAAAGCTATTAAATTTAGCCAAGGTCATTAAATAATTTTAAGGCAGTAA
>JAUXOG010000129.1 GCA_030682385.1 Bacteroidota bacterium | reverse complement strand
GGAGTAATTCTTGATTTTGACACCGAGGGGCATCTTGTGGGGATTGATATTGACCATGCGAGCAAAATTGTTGACCTCGCTCGTCTTGAAGCCGAAGCATTACCGGCTGGCACTGTTTCAATTGGTAAAGGATGAGTCTTTGAGAATCATAAATATTATACATACTACATACTACATACTAATTTACAATTAACTAACAAAAAATCCGTCAGCTGACGGAAAAAAGAGTTGTTATGAAACACCCTTTTAAAACATTTATCCCGAATTTTTCGGGGTTTGCAATGTTCCTCCTTGTTAGCCTGATTCTCGGGGACTTTACCCTAAGCACGACAGCGATAGGACCCGCCTTCGCTCAAGCTTCAGCGGGCGAACGGCAAACCCGCCCAACCAGCGACGAACGACTTACCCGCCAGACCGTCGGGCTGGTACGGGTTGAAGAAGGTGTGAAGAATTTAGAAAAGCGGTTCGATGATATGAACAGACGCATTGACGGATTAGAAACAAGTCTGAACAAGCGGATTGACGAATTGCGAGAATTTCTCCTCTGGGGTTTTGGTGTGATGTTCGCCGGTATGTTTGCCCTTATTGGGTTTGTAATCTGGGATCGCAGAACCGCTCTGGCTCCAGTGGCGAAACAGACGAAAGAGTTGACTGCAAATCAAGAAAAAATCCTGGCGGCGCTCCGTGAACATGCCAAGCACGACGAGAAACTAATGGAATTTTTGAAACATGCAGGACTTTGGTAAATGCTTTTTAAATTAATATTATTCACTATTAACAATTAACAAATCCGCCTTTGGCGGGAAAAGGAGTAAGTTATGAAAAACTTAAAAATTTTTACAATCGTGCTCGCGTTTGTTTTGGCTTTAAGTATTACAGCTTTCGGTCAAACAATTACAAGCACAACTATTGGCGGTGCCTGGAATGCTACCGGAACTTGGGTCGGCGACGTTGTGCCAGGCGCCTCAAACGATGTTATAATTGCCGATGGTGCGACTGTAACTATAAATGCAAATGTCTCGGTTGCATCTATTACAGTTGGACAAGGCACAAGCGGCATACTAACATTTGATGGAGTGGCGGCTCGTGCAGTTACTGTAACTGGTAATGTTACTGTTGCAGCTGGAGGTACATTTATCACATAGGCAACAGGGACGTTCACAAACACTTTAAGTATTGGCGGCGACCTGACAAACAATGGCACATTCGATATGTCGCGAGGCGGCTCCACGTTATTATGTAGTGTTACCTTTAACAAAAATGGTAACCAAAATGTTACTGGAACATCCCCAGTATTAACCCGATTCAGAGGTTTGACACTTAGCAAAACTGCTGTTGGCAATAAAGTAATTTGTGATATTAATGTAACAATCAATGGTGTAGTAATTGGTTTTACAGCTGGAACGTGGGAGCAAACTGCAGGTACATTTACAGTCTTAAGCAACACTCAAACAATTGGAGCAGATGCCGCTTGGGTTTTTAGCGGCTCCGGAAGTCTCAATATGGCAGTTGCCGCAAGTATCGTAGTTACTGGTACACTTACGGTTAATACATCCGGAACGTTTGTTATGGGGAGTGGCAATAATTCTTTTACCACGGTGGGTACCCCGACGATGAATTTCACGGCTGGCACAATAACTATTCTTGGTCGGATGAATTTGACCTTAGGCACTGCCACAATTAACGGTGCCAATATAATTATTGACCCACAAGCAACAAACTTGCTTGCAACTTCATCTAATTGTTTTGAAGTAGGTGCAGCAGCAAACTTTACTTTTAGTTCGGGTACTGTTACGATTGTTGATCCTCTTCAAGCTCCCGCGAGTACCGGGCGCGAAATAAGATTTAGATTAGCAACTACAGGTGTCCATAGCATTTCGGGTGGGTCAATTTATTTAGGTGATGGTATCAGTACAACATCTGGTGCAGGTTTCAGGATAAGTATAGATGCTGATTTTCCCGCTTTGAACAATCTTGTAATACAAACTGGTACTGCTGTTGACAGAGCTCCTACACTTAGCACGAATAATACAGCAATTAACGGCACACTTACTATGATAAGCGGAGTCTTTACTGGCAGTAACATTTTTAATTATGGTGGCTCGGGTACGCTTGTCTACGCAGGTTCCATTGCTCAGACAACAAGCAGTGTAGAGTTCCCAGCTGCAACTTCGCCAAATAACTTAACCATAAATAATTCTGCCGGTGTAACGCTTCATGCATCACGAGCAGTCAACGGCACGCTTACACTCACAAACGGAAAAATTACTTTAGGTGCTAATAATTTGACAGTAGCGGCTTTAAGTGGTGGGTCGTCTTCAAACTATATAGTAGCAACCGGTGCCGGTGAATTAAGAAAAACATTTACAGCTATCGGTTCATTCACATATCCGGTTGGCGATGCTTCTAATTATTCACCCGTTACACTCAACTTTACAAGCGGCACTTTCTCGTCAGCTTATGCAGGAGTTAAACTCGCAAATGCAAAACACTCACAAAACACAAGCGCTAACGATTACCTTAACAGGTACTGGACTGTAACATCAAGCGGAATAACTGATTTCTCGTGCAATTCAACGTTTAATTATGTTCAATCAGATGTAGTTAATACCGAAAGTAATCTTTACGCGGGTAAATTAAATGGTTCAGTTTGGGATATTTTTGGTTTAGTTGATATTGATGCAAACACATTATCAGGAACCGTAACAAGCTTCTCGGATTTTACAGCGGGTGAAGCTGCTGCTATGCCTGTTCAACTCGCATCATTCATCGGCTACTTTGTTAATTCAAACGATGTAACTTTTGAGTGGGAAACTATCAGCGAAATTAAAAACTACGGTTTCTGGATACAAAAGTACAAACCGTCGGTTGGCGTGTTTGAAACAATCGAGGAAAGTTTCCAAAAAGCCAAAGGAGAACCTGCAACTTACACATGGACATACGCGAATGCTACTATTGATAATACCGAGTTCTATTTATTACAACAAGACCTTAACGGTCTTGAAACTCGATTCGGTCCAATTATGCTAAACCCAACAAGCGTCCCGGTCGAAGCAGTACCGTCAGTGTTTGCATTAAACCAGAACTATCCAAACCCGTTTAACCCTGCTACAGTAATCAGTTGGCAGTTGGCAGTTGGCAATTACACAACCCTGAAGGTTTACAACTTATTAGGTAACGAGGTAGCAACATTAGTTAACGGTTATAAAGCAGCAGGCAGCCATCAAGTTACATTCGACGGCGCAAAATTAAGTACCGGACTTTACTTCTACAAATTACAAAGCGGAAATAGCGTAGAAGTTAAAAAGCTGACTCTCGTAAAGTAATTACCCCACCCTGTGTCCCTCCCCTTAAAAAGGGGAGGGTAGGGAGGGGTCGCAGAATAGCTATTAAAACACTTCTACGCGTCCTCTGCGTACTCTGTCCGTCTCGTAAACGATACGGACAAAAAGCGCCGCCCTGCCTGCCGAAGTGCATCGGCACGCAGACAGGGAAGTCGCCAAGTTCGCAGGTTGAAGTAATTTTTATTGGCAATTAGAAGATTAGCCCGCGACTTACCTGCCCGAAACAGGTGGGAGTCGTGGGCTTTTTTTAAATAATGGACTGAAGTTACGCAGAATTGACTTTTTGTCATGTTGAGCGAAGCGAAACATCTAAAAATAGCTCGAATTTGAGGTTTCAGATTCTTCACTTCGTTCAGAATGACTCTTTTGCGTAACTTCAGTAATGGAGTAAATTTTATATGTATAAATTATTAATAAGTCTCTTTCTAATATTCGGATTCAGCGGCGTGGTTATGACCGGAAATATTAAATCCGGTCAAGACCAAAATATGAAGAAAGGTTATCGTCCGGGGATTCTTGTTGTGAAATATAATATTGGCGCAGCCATCGCTCCAGGCATTAAAGTTTTAAAAAATGGCAGCACGATAGCTCAGGTGGGAATTACCTCACTCGACCAACTTCATCAACAATTGAAAATACTTTCCATAAGCAAAGATGAAATTTACACACCAAAAGATGTCCGGTTATCAAAAATTCTTGGTATCGATCGAATCTGGCTCTTAAAAGTGGATACTTCATTAGATATTGAAGCGGTGGCAAATCAGTATTCCTTAGACCCAAACGTTGAGTTTGCAAATCCTGACTGGCAAGTTTATCATGCCGCTATTCCAACCGACCCGCATTATTCAAAACAATGGGGGCATAACAACACGGCACAAATGCCGAGTTATAACTGGAGTACCAACTTACATAACGGTCCGTTGGTTGGTACTGTCGGCTTCGATGCAAATGCCGAAGCGGCGTGGAGTAACACGCAAGGTTATGGCAGTTCAAGTATAGCAATTGCTATCATCGACGGTGGTGTGGAGTGGTCGCATCCTGATCTTTCCGCAAACATTTGGACAAATCCTGGCGAAACCGGCGCCGGAAAAGAAACAAACGGTATCGACGATGATGTGAACGGTAAGGTCGATGATTGGCACGGTTGGGATTTCGGAACCAATGATAATAATCCTGATGACAATAGCGCAGACCCGGGACACGGAACAGCTTGTGCTGGTGTTGCGGCCGCAATTGCTAATAATAGCATAGGTGTTGCCGGTATTGCAGCGGGATGTAAAATTATGGCGCTAAAAGCAGCCGACAACACCGGGGCAATGTATTTCAGTTATATTAATAACGCTATCTACTACGCTGCCGATATGGGTGCAAAAATAATAAGCATGAGCTTGGGTGCTTCAACTCAGGATGCTGCAAACCAAACTGCATGCACTTATGCTTGGAATAAAGGAACGGTAGTATTAGCTGCAACGGGTAATGAAAATAAATCTACAATTAGTTATCCTGCCGCAAACACGAATGTAGTCGCCGTTGGCGCTGCTTCGAATTGCGGCGATAGAAAACGCAGCAGTAGCAGCTTAACCGAAGTTAATCCTGGTGTTTCCACCGACCCAAACGGATATACTTGCGACGGTGAAAGATGGTGGGGGTCGAATTATGGTTCAACTACAAAAGACGCAGTTAATGCAGTTGATGTTATTGCCCCAACAATACTCCCGACAACCGACAGGGTTGGAGCAAACGGATACGACCCGAGTGATTATGATTTATATTTTAACGGAACATCGGCTGCCACACCCTATGCTGCTGGCGTAGCGGCACTCATCTTCTCCAGATATCCGTCAATGACTTCACAGCAAGTTCGTAGCCAACTTCGTAATACTTCACAGGATATAGTTAATGTTGAATCGGTCGCCGGTTGGGATAGGTACACAGGTTATGGAATGGTAGATGCAGCAGCAGCAACTGCGCCACCTTCCCTTACCATTACCTCACCAAATGGTGGAGAAAATTGGACCATCGCGTCAACGCGCAACATTACTTGGATAACAATCGGTATAATTTCAAACGTAAAATTAGAATACACAACCGATGGAACAACTTATACAGTTATCGCAGCAAGCACACCGAATAGCGGTACCTATTCATGGACAATTCCAAACACTCCGTCAACAACGGTAAAAGTGCGAGTATCAGATGCGGCTGACGCTGCAACAAACGATATTAGTAACGCAAACTTTACGATTGGTTCTGCACCGATACAAGCATCAACTAATAAGTTAGATGATTTCAACCGGGCCAATAGTAATACTGTTGGGAACACTCCAACAACTCCCACTTCATTAACTTGGAATGAAATTGAAACTGTTTCAAGCACAGCCATTCAAATCAATTCAAATCGTTTGCAGCTTGGTTCAACAACAGCGGGCAGGGATTTTTGTTATATAGATTTAAATTCATTAACTGGCTACCCCACACAATTAAATCTTGCGGGTGGAATTATGACTTGGGCATTTAATTTTAGACAAACAAGAACAGACCCGTCTGGTTTTGATGCCGGTAATTACGGAATTGCTTTTATTTTGTGTAAAACAACGAACGACGTTACAACCGGCGACGGTTATGCAGTGATAATTGGTCAGTCAGGAACAGCTGACCCAATAAGATTAGCACGTTTCACGGGTGGACCAGACGCTAATTCCAATTTCACAAATATTATCTCTGGTAATGATTATGGAAATGAATATATCAGCGTAAAGGTAACGTATAATCCAACTGGAGATAACTGGTCGTTGTACGCTGAAAGTAATGCATCAAGTTTCCCTCAAGCTAATCCAGGAAATACAACAACTCAAATTGGATCCACAACATCCGATAATACTTTCACCGCATCAACTTTGAGGTACATGGGATGTTTTTGGAATCACTCTACGGGATCGTCGGACAATGCTATATTTGATGATATATATTTATCAGACCCATCGGGGAGCTTACCAATCCAACTCGCATCATTTGTCGGCAGATTTGTTAGTGATGGCGCAGCGAAGCTTGAGTGGGAAACAATCAGCGAAGTAAACAACTATGGTTTCTGGGTACAAAAGTACAATCCGTCAGTTGACGGATACGAGACTATCGAAGAAAGCTTCCAAGCTGGTGCGGGTTCAACATTAAAGCCACAGCAATATTCTTGGGTTGATGAAAATGCTACCGGCAGCGAACAATACATGCTTAAGCAGCAGGACAACGACGGACTTGTAAGTTACTTCGGTCCGATAATAATGCTTAACCCAACTAACGTCCCGGTTGATGCAGTCCCGTCAGTGTTTGCGTTAAACCAGAACTATCCTAACCCGTTTAACCCAACAACAATTATCAATTATCAATTAGCAACCGACAATTACACAACGTTGAAAGTTTATAACATACTCGGAAACGAAGTTGCGATATTATTCAACGGCAATGCCGAAGCCGGCAAGTTGTACAACGTAAAGTTTGATGCAACCAAACTCAGCACGGGTATGTACATCTACAAGTTACAGAGTGGAAATAGTGTAGAAGTGCGGAAGCTAACATTGGTGAAGTAAATACCCCACCCTGTGTCCCTCCCCTTAATAAGGGGAGGGGTCGCAGAATAGCTATTAAAACACTTCTGCGCATTCTTCGCGTACTCTGTCCGTCTCGTTTACGAGACCTCGCATGAAGGCGGGCGGTTAATAACATTGTTGTTGTAAGTCGATTGGTTAAATCGACCGATACGTTTGGACGAGATAGCATCCCGTCCTACAAAAAAAGCGAGACTTCGCTTAGGATGTAGAAATGTTAACGAAAAACAAAGATGACAAAATTATTATAAAACCCTGCCCCGTCGCAAACGAGGCGGGTTTTTTTTTTATATCGGGCTTGCCTTGTAGTAAGTTGGATGCAAGCATAATCCGACCAACAACTTGTAGGTCGACGAAACTCGTCGACCTTTTTTTGGTCGAGCAACCTGCTCGACCTACAATTTAATAACTCACACCCTGCCCCGCGCAACCGAGGCGGGGCTTTTTTTTTTATCGGGCTTGCCTTGTAGTAAGTCGGATGCAAGCATAATCCGACCAACAACTTGTAGGTCGACGAGTCTCGTCGACCTTTTTTTGGTCGAGCAACCTGCTCGACCTACAATTTAATAACTCACACCCTGCCCCGTCGCGAACGAAGCGGGTTTTTTCTGCTTACTTCCCACAAAAACACAGCACTCGCACTTGCCACATTGAGTGAATCAATTTTATCGCTGATGGGTATTGTAATTTTCTCGGAACAAACTTCGAGAACCGGTTCCCGGATACCGCTCCCCTCACTACCTAAAACTATACAGATATTTTTTTTCAGGTCGGCATCTTGAATTGAAATATCATTCGCATGTGCATCGGCAGCTAAACACCGCGTGTTGAATTTTCCTTCCAACAATATAAGAGTCTCGCGTAAATTTTTCGTGTGAACGATTGGCAAGTCAAACACAGTCCCCATCGACTGCCTGATTGCTCGCCTTAAATAAGGACTGCTTGAAGTTTCGCCGACAATTAAAGCATTAACTCCGAACGCAACACAGTTTCTTACAATAACGCCCAGGTTATCCGCGTTTGTAAGTCCATCTAATGCAACAAACAAGTACGGCTGTGAAGATTGTTTTACTGCATCTTCGATTAATAACGGCTCTGGAATTTTCGCAACTGCCATTATCCCTTGGTGCAAATCAAATCCGACTATTTGTTCTAAAAGTTCTTTCTCGCCAAGATAAATATTAAAATCCTTTTTTCCCCTCTCGTCAATTAAATGCCGGATTTCATCAAACCGGTTTTGCGTTATCAAGATAGATACGATTGCAAGATTTGTAGTCAACAATTTTTTAACAACCGTCTCGCTTTCGGCAACAAAAATTCCTTGCTTGACGTGCTCAACCGCGCGCCGCATTGTTCGATATGGTCGGAGTTCAGCTAACTCAAGCGAATCGATATGTATTACGTTTTTCATATTACGGTTTTCAAAATACAAAATTGTGCGGTATAAAACCACAAACATTGATTTTTCAAAACACCGATTCTCCACTTCGCCCTTTCTTTTTATTTTTCCATTCCTCCATTCCTTCACTATTCCAATTGATCATTGCCCTTTACTAATTGTCAATTATTCTTCCATCCTCGGCGGGCTTAATAAATCGAATGCTTTATCAATCTCGGCGTGCGTGCCTAATAAAACCATAACATCTCCCGATTCAATTGTGAAATCAGGAGGCGGATTTGTAGTCGGCTTATTATCCCGGACGACTGCTATTACAGAACATCCCGAGAGTAATCGTAAATTCAAATCGGCTAAAGTTTTTCCGCGAGCGGGCGATTCGTTTAAAACAAGAAATGTATCTGTAGTTCCGGCAACAAGAATTGCGGTTAATTGATCCATAGTCGCATCGGGTAATTTCAGTCCACGGAACATTCCGTATCCTTCACGCCTTATCAAATCGACTTGCGCGGCAATTATGTTACGCGGCAAATGATACTGCCGCAGAACTCTCGTAAAAATCTCAATCGAAGTCTCAAACTCTTCGGGAATTACTTCGTTCGAGCCTAATTTATATAAATCTTCAATATCAGCAACCGTCCTCGTTCTCGAAATAATGTGTAAATCCGGGTTTAGATTTCGGGCAGTTTTTAAAATCCGCCGCATCGCATCCGAGTCTGAAATCGCAATCACTAAAACACGCGCATTTTCAATACCCAAGTGCAGCAGCATTTCCTTCCGTGTCGCATCGCCATACAGGACATTCTCTCCTGACTTTCGCGCAGCCTTAACAGTAACACCGCTCAGATCGACAATCAAATATTTAATTCCAGTTTCCTTTAAAACCGAGGCAACGTTTTTTCCGTTCAATCCGTATCCTACAATTATCACGTGATTTTTAAAATCGGATAGGGAGATTTTTTCGATTACTTCGTCAGCAACTATTCGATTAAAGAAATTAAAAGTTATTTTATGAGGCAATAATTTTTGAAACAGATGCGCTGTCGGTGTAGAAAATTGAATGAACAGCGGAGTCAGCATCATAGTTATTATCGAAGCCCCTAAAAACATTTGATATATTTCGTTACTCATCAGCCCCGACGATATTCCTGCAAGTGCAAGTATGAAAGAGAACTCACCGATTTGAGAAAGTGAAAGCCCGACTATGATAGCCGTGCGTGCGGGGAAGGAGAGAAACAAAACCACAATAGCTGCGATAAAAAATTTTATTACAATAATTGCTGACGACACAATTATTAACAGAAGAGATTTTTCAAAAAGTAAATTAACATTCACCAACATTCCGATTGAGATGAAGAACAAACTACTCAGTGCATCCCGGAACGGCAGCGCTGCGCCTACAATTTCGTGCGAGTATTCAGACTCCGATAAAATTAAGCCGGCAATAAAAGCTCCTAAGGCGAGCGATAGTCCGGCATACGAAGTAACGAGTGCCGTTCCTAAACTCAAAAACACCACACCGATTACAAACAGTTCGCGACTTTTAGCAAGCACTAAAAACTCGACTAACTTGGGCATAATGTAAATTGCCGCTACTATTATTACACCGACGCCGGCGAGTGCGATTACAAATTTTATTGAAACTTCGGTTAGCGTGGTTCCGCTTGCCGCCGAAAGAACCGGCACCAACAGCATCATCGGAACGATACATAAATCTTGAAACAACAATATGCCGAGAGATATTTTTCCGTGAGGCGTGTCGGTTTCAGCTCTGTCGGTTAGCAGTTTCATTACAATTGCGGTGCTGCTGAGTGAGATTAAAAAGCCTACGAAGATTGATTGCCGAAACTCCAAACCCATCACCATTTGTAAAAATGTTACGACAAAAATTGTAACGAGAACCTGCAAGCCGCCGCCTATCAAAACAATTTTCTTAATCCGCTTTAATCGCGTTAGCGAAAACTCAAGTCCGATTGTAAAAAGTAAAAGCACAACACCCACCTCAGCAAGAACATTTACTGCATCGATATTCTTGACTAATTTAATACCATAGGGACCGATGATCAATCCGCTGATCAAGAAACCAACAAGCGGTGGGATATTAATTTTTCTAAAAATAGAAATAACGACTATTATCACCGCGAGAAGCAGAACGAGTTCACCGAGTATGTTGAGTTCGTGCATCAACCTTCCTTTTAAATTTTCTACTCAAAGTTATGGAAAATGATTTTGAGATGCAAGGGAAACAAATTCGGATTTCAAGTTTCGGATTTCGGATGGTTCGTCTTCGCTCACCACCAGTTTCGGATTTTACCCGCCCGACCGAACCTGCCCGAATGATTCGTTCAGGCGGGCTGTCGTTCGGGCAGGGATTTTAGATTTGTGCATCTCTCCAAATTTCTATTTATATTCTAAATGAAAAAACAGCCGATATTAATGTCTGAAATAATTTTACAAACACACAATCTTGCGAAGCGTTACAAAAAACGGTTTGCTGTAAGTGATTTAAACATAGAGGTTTATAGGGGCGATGTCTTCGGATTTTTAGGTCCCAATGGCGCCGGTAAAAGCACCACCATAAGAATGATGCTCTCTCTGATTCATCCAACCAACGGTTCTATAACAATATTTAGTAAAAGATTGGATAAACACAGAGGCGAAGCCCTCAAACGCATCGGTGGGTTAGTTGAGAAGCCGGATTTCTACGGACACCTTTCGGCATTCGATAATTTAAAATTTATCGGCTCACTATACGGTGGTGTAAATAAAAAACGAATCGAAGAAGTTCTCGAAACCGTAAAACTCTCAGACCGGATTAACGACAAGGTTAAAACTTATTCGCACGGAATGAAGCAGCGGTTGGGAATTGCACAAGCTTTACTCGCTAACCCCGAACTTATAATTTTAGATGAACCAACTTCCGGTCTCGACCCGCAGGGTATGAGAGAAGTTCGTGAGCTGATAAAAAATTTATCGAAAGAGCAAAACATAACTATCTTTCTTTCTTCGCACTTACTCACCGAAGTAGAACAAGTTGCCAATAGAATGGCAATCATTAACAACGGAAAACTTGTAGTGCAGGGATACGTTCAGGAATTACTCAACAGCAGCGATCAATATGTGCAAATTCAGGTTGAACCGATTGAAGCCGCCGAACAAATTATCAAGTCATTCGCTTTTATTAAAAAATATGAACGACATAACAATAGCTTGTTGATTTATACTTCGATAGACCGTATTCCGGAAATAAATGCAGAATTTGTAAAACACAACTTGCAGGTCAGTTCTATAATTCCTCGCCGGTCGTTAGAAGATTACTTTATCGAGATGACTGAACGGGCGTATCCGGCTTTTCAAAATGCAAAAACCAAAGGTGTTGGCAATGCTTAATATCGTCCTCCTCGAAGCACACAAAATATTTACAAAGTGGCGGACATACATCGGCTTTCTTACTATAGGCATAATCGTCCCGCTGATAGTTGTCGGATTAAAATTGAGCGGAATAAATCCAACTCAAAATGCGATGTTTAATTTTCAGGAAGAATTTATTACGACAGGAAATTTATTCAACGGTTGGTTCATCAGCCACTTAATAATGCATAGTTTATTTGTTCACATTCCGTTCTTGATTACACTCGTTGCCGGCGATTCGTTAGCCGGTGAAGCAACTTCCGGAACTTATCGCATTTTGCTGACTCGCCCGGTTTCAAGGATAAAAGTTTTGACAATCAAATATATTACAACAATATTTTACACATCTACACTCGTTGTTTTTTTGGCAGCCTTGAGTATCGGACTTGGGCATTTGTTTTTTGGTGACGGCGACCTGATAATTTTCAGAGGAGAGATTTTACTTTTGCCGGTTGATGAAGTATGGTGGCGATTTTTACTCGCATATCTTGGTGCACTCGTTGCAATGTGGACTGTAGCGTCGCTGGCTTTTTTCTTTTCATCTTTTGTCGAGAATGCTATCGGTCCGATCATTGGCACAATGGCAGTGTTGATAATATTTTTGATAATCGGTGAATTGCCAATCGAATTCTTCAAAACAATAAAGCCATATCTTTTTACAACATACTCTTCTGTTTGGACAAAAGCGTTTGAAGAACCGGTGAACTTCAACGAAATATTCAAATCTATAAGTTACTTATGTATTTATTGCGGTGGGTTCTTTTTAGTTACGCTGTATCTTTTTCGCAGGAAGGATATTTTATCGTGAAGTGGTTTTCATCACAATTTTTTAAGTTTTTGATTAAACGTAACTGTTTCAATGGTTTAATTCAGAGAACGATATTGTTCGCAGTGTTTGTAATTTGCTTTTTCCAATCCATTTCATTTTCTCAATTGAATGCACCTGAAATATTAAACCGGGTTGAGAGCAGGTTTAAAGAAATTCAGGATTATACCGCTGAGGCGCTTGTTTCTGTAGAGATGGAGCGGCTTCGAATACCGAGAAGGAAGATGAAAATATTTTTCAAGCAACCGGACAAGTTTCATTTAGAGTCGGAAGGTTTTGCGATAATACCTCGGGCAGGGCTGGGGTTCATTCCATCGCAACTCCACCACGATAAATATGATGCCCAATTAATTTCACTCGATACAATTGAAACTTATCCATCGTATAAATTACAATTGTTTTTAAAAGATTTACACAAGAGTAGTTATTTATGGATAGATAAAGAAAATTTTGTGATTAGAAAAATCGAAACTGCCACCTCACAAGGCAGGAACGTATCAGTGGTATTTGATTATGGGATGATTGATAAAAAATATTTAATGCCATCGAACATCGTCGTAAGTTTGCAAAACTTATTTGAGAGCGACGAGGATATTCCTGATATGTCTGGCAGAGAAACTCACCACCGCCGACTTCCACGCGCCGGAACGATAACGATTACGTTTACAAAGTATTTGGTAAATCAGAACTTGCCGGATGATTTGTTTGAGAAAAATGGCAGGTAATAAAATTAGTTTGAATAAAAAAAAAGATTTTGTATTTTAAACTACATAAATAATAGCAGGACTTATAAAATGCATACAATAACCATTAAAAGCGATAAACCAAAAGTGCTAATATCACTTGAAGAGTATGAAAATCTGAAAGAAACAGTTGAGCTTTTAAGTAATAACCCTAACTTAGCACAAGAGTTAAAAAGAGAAAGAGAAAAAATAGAAAAGGGTGAGTTTGTTATTTTAGACGACTTCAGAAAAAAAACAACTCTTGGTTTTCATCGAAAAAATCGAGCACAGAAAATCAGCCTATAAATGAGTCAGCCTTTAATCGGCGCCCACATGTCCATTGCCGGCGGGCTTCACCTCGCATTCGAGCGTGGCGCTAGTGTCGGTTGCAGCACAATCCAGATTTTCACGAAGAACAACAACCAATGGTACGCAAAACCTTTGACCGACGAAGAAATCCGGTTATTCAAATCATCCCAGAAAATATTCAAGATTAAACCAGTTGCTGCTCACACAGCATATCTGATAAATCTTTGCGCATCAAATCAAGACATTTTAGAAAAATCGCGCCTCGCCTTCACAGAAGAACTCCGACGCTGCGAAATGCTCGGTATTCCGTATTTAATTTTTCATCCCGGTGCGCATACCGGTGCAGGTGAAAGCGAAGGAATAAAAAAGATAATCGAATCGTTAAACTTAGCTCACGATCAAACTAAGAATTTTAAAGTGAAAAGTGTTCTTGAGACCACCGCCGGGCAGGGTTCTTCAATCGGCTACCGATTTGAGCAATTAAGAAAAATAATTGATGGTGTAGATAACCCTGAACGAATGAAAGTCTGTATAGATACTTCACACATATTTGCCGCAGGCTACGATATCCGTAATGAAATTGTTTATAGAAAAACAATGACAGAGTTTAACAACATTGTCGGTATAAAAAAGTTAGCGGTAATTCACTGCAACGACTCGAAAAAAGAACTCGGCTCACGCGTTGACCGCCACGAACATATCGGTAAAGGAACTATCGGCAAAGAAGCATTCCGGCTTATTATGCAGGACAAACGGCTTGTTAAAATCCCAAAAATACTTGAAACACCGAAAGGGGCTGACTTGGCGGAGGATAAAATGAATTTGGCGGTGTTGCGAAAATTGGCTAACAAATCTAAACTTCCGATTTCTGATTGAGTATAAACTGGTTCAGAAATCGGAAGTTTGATCAAGATTTACTTCAGCAGGATCATCTTTTTTACATCAACGAATCTTTCGGGAAGCGATTCATTATCTTCATTATTTATTCCTTCAGCAACGATTCTGTAAAAATAAACACCGGATGCTATATTATTCGCATTAAATTCAAGTCCGTGCATGCCTTCTTCAAGCACCTCGTTATCAACTAATGTAGCTACTTCCTGACCTACTATATTATAAAGCTTTATTGTAACTGCAGCAGTCTGTGTTAATTGATATTGAATAATTGTGCTTGCATTAAAAGGATTCGGATAATTTTGGTACAAAGTAAATTTTTCGGGAATGTCCATTTCAGCTTCAACCATTGGCAGTGTAGCTACAGCGAGCGGGAATGGGTTCGGACGCAGGAACGGAACTTCCTCTAACGAACGCACACCTCTAATTTTCAGCGGTGATGTTTTTAGCGTTTCCATTGTTCCAACAAAAGCTTGATTGATCCGGGTTAACGCAGTATCGAGCAACTTGAAATAATCCGGCCGATTAGCAAACCATTGATAATGTGTTAATACAGTATCAATATGACTGATTATTTGCCGGATAGTTTTACCATTCAGTGGATTGTTTGTGCGAGTAGGATCAACAAATAATAGATTACCCAGACCGGATGGTGTAATATTAACATCGCTTGCGGCAAGGTTTACTTTTAGAGCTAACAATTCTCCTGCAAGATGGTTGTCGTGTTGCCTTCTAAAGAACATACCCTTGCGACCTTTGAACGGTTTACCATCATAAGTATCGAAACCACGAGCAGGACCGGTGTGTGGGAAAATATAGCTTCTAAAAAATGCTGGGAAAAACGGATTCTTAATAGTTACCCAGCCATAATACTTTGCACTATCGGTGCGAGGAATTCCTAAAGAAAGCCCGCTCGTTTTCCAACCCATCCGTTTGAATGTTGAATCGAGAACATTCCCGGCTGTAGGCATCAGTACAGGGGGGCGGCGTTTTTTTAGATTTACAGATTTTTGAACAAGGTCAGTTTGTAAAAATGTCCGGAATAATGTTGAATCTTTATATGCTCCAAAATCGAGATTATTAACTTGTTGACCACTTTGGACTTTTACGCCATAAATTCCAGAACTTGGAGCAATTGTGAGCCAGCCGGTTTTATATTCGATTGAAACTGTGAAACTGTCGGGAGTTAAACCTCCGAACCCATAAACACCGTTTACAGATGTTCTTGTTGTGTCGATTTTTCCATCTGAACTTCTTCTTAAAATTACTTTCCAATTATTCTGATAATCATCTCCCGGTGAACGGATACCATCGGCGTTTTTATCGAAATAAACAACTCCGCTAATCGAAGCTTTTTCAAAATTTCCAAAATCGAAACCTGTGCTATCCATTCCTGAATACACAACTACAGTATGCTTGCCTGATTGCGGAGAAGTTTGCACCCAATGCTGCTTTAAAGCTTCTGTAATATCATAAGTTCCGGAGTTAAGATTTGTAAATCGATAATTTCCGTTTATATCAGTTAGTGTAGAATCTGATTTGGGCCCGTTGAAATAAATTTTCCAGTTTGCCAAACCATCTTCACCGGCTTCTTTAATGCCATTACCGTTTATATCTCTGAATTTTAGTCCACCTAATACGGCAAGTTTAAATGTTCCGAAATCTTTAAACCTGTGGAAACCACCGACAGTCATTGTATCGAAATATTCACCCGCACCATTTGGAGAAGTAGTAAGCCATCCTGTTGCGGGAAGTAGTTTCACCGAATACAATCCCGGATCTACAGCAATGAATTTATACTTGCCTTCGCTGTCAGTTGTTCGAGACGCAACAATACTACCGCCACGAATTAATTGAATAGTTCTACCTTCAACAATCACATCTTCAGGATTTTTAATTCCGTTTCCATTTAAATCTTCAAAAACGATACCCTGCACAATACCAATTGAGAAGTTACCAAAATTTTTACCAGTTATCGATTGTCCACCAGTAAGAGTTACTTGATGAGATGGATTAGTTTGTGGTGGTAATGTTTGTATCCAACCATACTGATTCTCTTCGATAATTGTGTAATTACCATCGGGCAACCCGGCAAATCGGTATGAACCATAAATATCTGTAGTATCTTTTTGAGTTCCTGTCGGTCCTTGTAGCACGATAATCCAACCATCGAGTCCATGTTCGTTTTCGTTTTCAATACCGTCGCCATTTACGTCCTGGAATTTCCGACCACCGATTGATTTAGATTGATAATTACCAAAGTCTTTTCCCTCGATAACGAGACCGCTTTGATTAATGTCGACTGAATAAGTTCCCGGAGGTGGTGGAGCAGTTTGGTGCCAACCGGCGACTTGTTTTTCAGAAACTGTGTAAGTACCGGGAGATAATCCTCCGAATGTATATTTACCTGTTCCATCTGTTTGTGCGCTGTCTATCTTCGTTCCGTTCAAGTAGATGGTCCAATTGGGCAGACCTTGTTCGCCGTTATCTTGAGTCCCGTTTCCGTTTTGGTCTTCGAACTTATATCCGGAAATAGAAGCCGATGTAAAGTTGCCGAAATTAATATTCGGTACATCTTCACCACTCATCACATTAATTGCTGCCGGTGAGGTAGAGGTTTGCAGCCAGCCTGATTTCGGTACCTCAGATAAAGTATAAGTTCCGGGTCCTAAATCAGTGAATGAATAATTTCCATTTTCGTCAGTGAGAACTGTATCAACAACAGGTCCGTTGATTGCAATTTTCCAATCACTCAAACCGTTCTCACCGGAATCCTTAAAGCCGTTACCATTCAGGTCGTGATATTTTTGACCACTAATAGACATAAGTTTAAAGTTTCCGAAATTAATATTATTAATCGAGCCGGCAGAAGTAACTTCAATTGAATCAGGATTTGCTGAGCTTTGTACCCATCCATTTTGTTGAACTTCTCGAATTAAATATTTTCCAGGTGTTAATCCTAAAAATTCGTAATAGCCTGTTGCGTCGGTAAGTATGGAATCGATGCGCTCCCCGCTCAATTTTATTTGCCAACCTTCCAAGACGGGTTCATTCGTGTCTTTAGTGCCGTTACCGTTTATGTCATTGAATTTATATCCGCTAATTGTTGGAAGTTTGAAATTACCGAATAAAACTGAATCACTTACAAAGCCACTCGAATCAAATGTAATTGAGTGAGTAAAGGGCTCCCCAGGATATGTCTGCATCCATCCGAATTGTAAATCTTCACTCAATTCATAAGTACCCGGCTGTAAATTGTTGAATGAGAAATTACCATTACTATCCGTGAGTAAAGAATCTGTTTTGCTGCCTGATAATTTAATTTTCCAATTTGGCAATCCAGGCTCGCCGTTATCTATTTGACCATTTCCGTTTATGTCGTTGAATTTTTTGCCTGCAATTATTCCTAATTTGTAATTACCAAAATCAATATCATTAATAATCGTTCCACCTACATCGATAGTTATTGTATGTGAATTTGGATTTGTGGGATACGTTTGTTCCCAACCTGATTTCAATTCTTCCGTAATTGTATATTCACCCTGAGGAAGATTGATAAACGAAAAATTACCGTTTGCATCAGTCAAAATAGAATCGACTATTGGTCCACTAATTTTAATCTTCCATCCGGACAGTCCGACATCGCCGGCTTTTATTCCATCTTTATTTTTATCGTTGAACTTCATTCCTGAAATACTGCCCAATTGGAAGTTACCAAAATCTCTACCCGATACATTCGTTCCGCTTACTTCATTAGTATCATGCGTTTTGTTTCGCTGAATGTACCTGAAGATAGTCTGTAGAAATAGATTCCGCTGTTGAGATGCGATGCATCGAATGTTACAGTATGTTCCCCTGATGTTTTTGCTTCATTCACCAGCAACACTACTTCTTTTCCTAAAACGTCATAGACCTTCAAAGTAACATAACCAGTAGCAGGTAATTGATAGGTTATCGTTGTCGAAGGATTAAATGGATTGGGAAAGTTTTGACCTAACTGAAAAGTATTAGGATTTTTCCCATCAAAACGAACTTCACTTGTTCCGCTCGATTTAAATGAAATTATGGTGTCTGCCATTACAATATTATTGATGCTCTTTAAATTTTTTATTTGAAGGATGTACGATGTTCCTGGATGCAGGGTTGGAAATGTTAGCAGTAATTTTGAAACATCGTTATTTAATCCCCATTGAATTGAAACTGGATTTCCTGCAGAATTATCAAGTATAAAATTTGACGCAGTACTAGCGGAGATAGAATCGAGATAACGGGAAAAATCTATGATGAGCGAAGTTGAAAGATTTCCAGAAATTGAAACAACAGCGGGACTCATTGAAGTTTGCCAAATCTCTGCGGCAAATTCAGGATGATCAATAAAAGGATTTCTATTTTTTTGAATTCCAAAAACTGCATTATTACGATTGATCTCTTTTGTGCTTACGGTATCAAGTATGTGCCAAGAGAATAAAAGATTTGCATACCACGGAAGCAGGTCAGATTTATTTGTTCCACCATTTTGCGACCATCCGCCATCTTCGGAATAATATCGCACAGACATATAGAAATGTCCTCGTGCTAAGTCCCCTTTGTAAGGCGTGATAGGTTCAAAAACGGTTCCACTATATCCAGGAAAAGTATTTGGTCCTAACCTGCTTCCATTTTTTGTAGTGGTTGAAGGAGAAGAAACATTACCGTAGTTAAAATTACTTCTTATTCCATTCACTTTTCCATCGGTGGGAAAAAGATGAAACATGTCGGAAACAGGAGGCGAAACTTCGTTAAACCAACTTTGAGGCCATGAATGTTCTCTATTGTAGCAATCCCCTTCAACGCTATAATTTCCACATTGGTTTGATACAAAAGTAAATTCATACGGCGGCGTGCTGCCGGGTATATCGGAGTACATATCCCACACTTTGCCGTTTGCTTTCTTATCCGTAGTTTGAAAATGTGTCCATAACGAAGCGTAGGAAACTACCGTATGACCTTTAATAATATTATGCAGCGCAACCTGTAACGGAGTTCCATACAATTTATATGCAGATTCGTAATAATCAGATCTATTTTGATTGTTTTGCCCTAGAACTGTTGTGCTTACAATACAAACGAGCGTTATAATTTTTTTCATAATAATTTTACTTAAGGGCAGTTCTAAAAATGCATTTTTCATAATTTTACATTTTTTTGTGATAATTTTTTTAAAATCTCTATATGTATAGTTTTTTCTAACCTGCTTTTTGCTGTTTTTTTTGTTTTACTTGTTCAGTGCTTCGGTTTTTTTGTTGCTATCCAATCAAATTTACCGATTAGACACACCTCTGCCTTGATATGGTTATTAGTTGTACTGCTCTGCAAATGTTGTATGCTAAGTTGGTTAATCCAATAACTACTTTATCTATGGTACTCTTCAGTTTTTCTAATGGGTCTTTGAGCTTGCTTAGCTTTTCTAATTGCTCTTGCTCATCGAAAAACCCGCGTGATGGTTGCTTTTTACTTGATATCATAGTTCGTATTTATACCTTTACAAAAAATATTTTTTAGGCACCTAATATACAACTCAACTTTTTAAACAGCAATTTTTGGAACCGCCATAAAGACATTGAATTTTCAAAAACGGGCGACATAGGAGAACATCAGCAATCTCCAAGTGCAGATAAAAGATAAACAATAAATATTTTGTAGTCAAGTAAAATAAGCCACTCCAAAGCATTTGCATTATCTCTATTTTACCAGTAAATTATAGCCAATTAATAACTTATCAAACATGCTTATCGCGATCATATCCGATATCCACTCAAATCTCGAAGCTTTGCAAAAAGCTGTCGAAATAATTGAACAAAAAGCTGTGGATAGAGTAATTTGCCTTGGCGACATAGTCGGTTATGGAGCTAATCCGAAACAATGTTTGGAGCTGACGCGAAAAATTTCGCACCACATTATTATGGGCAACCACGACCAGGCGGCGGCTGATGTAAGATACACTGATATTTTTACACCTAATGCCCGGACTGCTGCTATTTGGACAAACAAAATTTTGTCGGATGATGAGCGAGTAAAATTACTCTTACTCCCAATGGGTCTTAAAATAGAAGGGATGACATTTGTGCACGCCTCTCCCCACAATCCATACGAATGGAATTATATAACAAAGCATTCGGAGGCAAACCTCAATTTCAGATATTTTGATACACCGCTCTGTTTCATCGGGCATTCACACGTTTCGAAAATATTTTGTGAAGAGGGTGCTAACGAAGACGAATTAATTAGACCGCTCAGTACAGTTGGAATAAATTATTTCTCTAACAAATACCAATTGTTGAAATCGAAAAAATATATAATCAATGTGGGGAGCGTGGGACAACCGAGAGATAAAGATTGGCGTTTGAGTTTTGGAATTTTGGATACCGATAATTGGACTTACGAAAATATCCGCGCTGAGTATGACGTAAAAGCGGCGGCAAAAAAAATCAGGGATGCAGGGCTGCCTGAAATTCTTGCTACCCGTCTGCTTCTTGGAAAATAAACCCGAAACTTGCCCTAACCTTTACATGAGTGTGGGCGAATGGGTGAAAATTTTAATCACCTAGGGTTGAATTCCCCGCCGCTTGCGGCGAAAAAACTAAATATAAACAATCAAGATACCCCGCTGCTTGCGGCGGGGAGTTTCATTCTCCTATTTTTTTAAATCGTTCAATACAATACTAGTTTACCTTGACGATTTACTTTTACCCAGTAACCTTTACCGGGAATAATTTTATCTACACTTACATACGATCCATCAAACGTATAAAACTTCGATATAATAATTTCGGGAGGTATCTGGATAATGGAGTTTACTGCAACAGTGTCAGTAATAGACCCAATTAAATTCCAACCGGTATTTACATCAATAGTATCAGTCGATATCGGTTCACCAACGAACTCGACATTTTCAGGATACCGAAATTTCAACCAGTATCCAACCCCATTTTCTAAATTTGTTTTAATAGAATAACTACCAACGTATGCAAACGCTTCTGATATTGCCGTAGGAAAAATTGTTATCTTTCTATCATCATCAACCATCAATGGAACAGATATTAAATTCCATCCGCTGCTGTACGAAACATTTTTACTTACAGAACCCGGAGTAAACTCGTCTGCACCAATATCTGGCGTAGAAGTATTCCGATATGTTCCATCAATATCTTTAATAATGCCTACGATTGGTACTCCCGCACCATTTACTGGAGAAACTTCGGTCGTGAGAATATGCAAATTACCAACACCGGGTGAAACAAATAACGGGTCAGCGCTTATGCTTAAGCTATCTTGTTTGGGTGTGAAAGAATTACGCCAATCGGTAATCGTTACCTTATTACCCGAGTTATAACCGACGACTCCTTTTAAACCCGGTGCAAATAAATCGTTATTATTGGAAATAAAATTGGTTGGCAGAGAACTCAAGTAAACACAATATGACTTATTCCCTTCAGATGTACCCGCAAGATTTGTTTCATTATATACGATATTATTTTTCACTGTAATATTTGAACCACCGATAAACTCGAAACCTGCAGTACGGCTTGAAGCCGATGTAGAGTTATCAAAACCTGAAAGATAAATCGAGTTGTAATAATAGCCATCATTGCTGTTTGAGAAATTGCTGGAGTAAACCCCAATCGAACGATTGATGTTTGTTCCTGAACCTGCCGAAAGTATATTGTAAATCATATTGTTATATAACAATATGATTGACCCTAATCCGGAACTATTTTCAATTCCGTACGCCCAGTAATAGTTAATTTGACTCTTTATATTTCCAATAATATTCCCGCTTACTATTGCGTTCGTAGTTCCATCAGCAAGCCAGATTCCACATACATCATTTTCACCGCTCAATTGCGTCCAATCGTGGACATGATTGTTTTCGATAATAATCCTATCCTGCCACTGCGATGCAATTCCAACCGCACCATGTTTTGTTATATCGCAATTTAAAATTTTATTCCCAACACTTTTATATACCGAGCTGTAACCATAAAGCAAAATGCCATAGCAACCATCAGACGGTGTTAAAGAATCAGCACCTGTTCGAATATTTAAGTTCTGGACAATATTGCTATCTGTATCCATTCCTTCGATTCCCCGCACAAATATCCCAATTCTACCATCGGTACCTTTTGCATTTATTGTCAAGTTTCGCTGACTTTGATTGGAGTTTGAACCGTCGATTATAACTT
Organism: Bacteroidota bacterium; assembly: GCA_030682385.1. Lineage (GTDB taxonomy): Bacteria > Bacteroidota > Ignavibacteria > UBA10030 > BY39 > JASEGV01. Next base: position 31,815 of record JAUXOG010000129.1, on the reverse strand, counting down.
TTGAAGCACCTTGAATCGTAAATCCGTATGGCTCGCTTGACGTGGAATTAATATCAATAACAGGCGACTTACCACTTGCTGGCTTTATAGTAACCCGGTCAGTAACTGACGCATAATCGAGCGGACCAATATTTAAAGGAGGTTCATTGTAAAAAGAATCAACCAATGATAAGTGAATATCGCCCGATATAATATTTTGATTCAGCGAATCAACGGCATTTTTTATCGAAGAGAAATTTCCACCTATTCCAACAGTGAACGATCCGGATAATAACACAGCGCCATTGAAGAAGGAACTTAATGAATCGTTAAACGTATTTTGGTCGCCGCTCAGAAGTGAATATGCACTAACCGTATATTTTCCGACCATCGTTGGAATATAACTTCCAAATGAAATCTGTAAAAATTGATTCGGGTTTAACGAGGTAATGTTCCGATTGTCTTCGTAGATTGTCCCAGATGGAGGATAAATTCTAAAGCGTACAGGGATGTTTGTTTGCACCGAGCTTCCGATATTTTGAAATGTGGCTTGTGGTTCAATTGATTCACCCAACCCAATCTTACTTTTATTGAATGGAAAATCGATTGAAGAAACTTTAATGTCTTTCGGAACCTGCGGTCGAACAATTTGAACTAAATCGATGCCAGCATAGTCCGAGCTGAATCCGGATACACCGCCATCGTAAATCAAATATCGAAAAGCAACGTAAATATTGCTGCCGCTTGGTACATAATTTTTAAGTGGATATCTCTTTTGTGCCCAGCCGATTGTGGATGTTTTAAAATAATCGACCTTGATAGTGAAGGAGGAGATAGAGGTATCAGATAATGAGATTCGGATTTCAATGGAATCGTCCCATGATGAGTAATCAGGAGAACGATGCCAAAATGTAAGTGTATCGTACTGACTGATTGACAAAATCCGTGGAGAGATAAGCCACTCATCGATGTAGAAATCGTTAGCCCCCTGATAATTTGCAGCCGCATAGCCGCTTCCGCTGTATGCTTCAAAAACAGAAGTGTTACCTTGGAACCAAGGTCCGGTTGTACCTCCGCCGTCTCGGTTTACAGTTTTCCAACCAGCGGACGGGAAGCCCGTGCTTCCTTCAAAACTCTCTTCAAAAATAATTGTGTTGGTAGGTGAGAAAATAGAGTTGAAATTTTCACTGGGTAGCGGATGTTTTACAAATTGTGTGGTTTGATGATTTCTATTTAAATATAAAGATTCAAAATATTTTACTTGTACCCCGCGATGCTTCTCAGTTTCTTGAGAAATAAGCACTAAAGGTGTAAATAATAAAACAGTAAGTATGAAAAACCGATTTGTATTCATTATTCTCATTTTTATCACACATTAAATTTAGCAAATTTAATTTTAAAATGAAAGCCGACCCCGAAAATACAGAGTCGGCTTTCAGCCACTAATCCACCAATGGAAAGATGAAAACTCGGTAAAACGTCAGAGTTCTCTCTGGGCTTACTTAATCAACATCATCTTGCGAACATTTATAAATTGGTTAGCTCCGTTAAGTGAGTTAGCGGTTATTTTATAGAAATAAATTCCGCTGCTAACGCTCTTACCAATTGCATCAGTGCCATTCCAAATAACAGAATGATTGCCTGCATTCAGTTCGCCAGTGAAGAGGATTGCTACCTGCTGACCCAGAATATTGTACACCGAAATATTTACGCTACTTGCGAGTGGTAAACCAAATTGAATCTCGGTTGACGGGTTAAAGGGATTCGGATAATTCTGTTTCAACGAATAGCTACTCGGAACAATATTATTATCGCCACCAGCACCGAGAGTAATATTGGTTATACTGAACTCTGCATTGTTCACTGTGTAGTTATTTTCTTCACTAACCGAATACACTGGCTCAGACGAGCTGCTGTATCCTTCCTTATCAACAACAATCTTATAAGAGCCCGGTGCCAAGTTTTGAATCTCAAATGTTCCATCGTTTTCAGTAATATCGTAGTTTATAATGGAATTTGTTTGCGGTGATACTGCATAAACAGTAACTCCTTGCACAGCGGTCGATCCTGTTTCTCTGACAGTACCAGCAATGCTTGCAAATCCACCCGGTATAATTGGATTTACGCATATATCGATCCCGGTCAGATTTCCTTCGACGAAGAAGCTGTCGGCATTAGCCCAGCGAATGATTCCGCAGCTATCTATATCGTACCACGCCGGTGCATAATTAGCAAACGGAACTGCTTTAGCATAGTAGTATCCAGAATATAGATAATTGAAGAAATAGTTTCCAACTGAATCAGTTATTGCACATCGAACAGGGAACAATCCGCGTGGTGTTTTCTTGAATAATACGACCTTCGATATTACACCATTATCATCAGCATCTTTTACCTGTCCGGCTAAACTATTCTGAACATTCGGATTAATAACCAGATCGAAATTAATTCCGCTTATATCACTTGTTATTAACAAGCGGTCAGCATCGAATGGATTCGTTTTATTGTTATAAAATTCGGGCAAATAACCATGCTTATAAGCAAGCATTATGTATGTTTGGTTGTTAGGAACTTTGAAATCATAATTTCCATTGCTGTCGGTTCGGGCAACACGCATTACACCAAGCAGTGTCCCAAAACCGGGGAGGAAGAAAGTTTCATCTCTGTTGCCCAAAATGGTTCCTTCATAGTTATTCATTATGTTCACTTGCCGGTTGGTACGCATAATAACCACAAATGCACCACTAATTGGAGCGCCCGTTGCACTATCTGTAACATTCCCGCTGACAGTTACCAATAGCGGCGGCGGCGGCGGTGGAACTTGTGTTAAACCGAAATTGGCATAACTTGTATTTCCTTCGGTTACAGCCACGAGTTCAGCACCTTGTCGAGTTAATGAATTATCGAACCACTCGGGAATGTATGTCCACTTCGATGCAAAAACAAAATAGGCACCGGTATCAAGACGAGCAGAATAATTGCCCAAACTATCGGTACGAGCTTCACGGAAATACATGAATCCATTTGTCTTGAAGAATCTGATTCGCACGCCCGGAACAGGGTTACCTGTACTGTCGTTTACCACTGTCCCAGCGATAATCCCATGTGGTCGAGTTGGTGGTGAACCTCCTAATGTAAACACGACTTCATTGCTTGGTAAACTTTCACCAACATGATTGAAGGCAGTTACAAAGTAACGATACACAAAACCTGAAAAAACCATTGGATCTGTAAAGTGGTTTCTACCAACCTGAGCAATCTGCATGAATGGAGAACCATCAACAGCTTTGTACACTCTGTAAGCAAATGCACCAGCAGATGAATTCCATTCCAGATTTGCGCCCATCAAGGTATCTGTTGCAGTTAAATTTGTTGGTGCAGGTGGAACTCCCTGCGCCCAAACAAAAGTAACTGCTAATAATATTAATATAAAAGATGTAGTTAGTTTAAACATTTTGAACCTCCTATAGTTTATTGTTAATTGTTAATTGTTTATTGTTTAATGATTAATAGTACGAACATTATTGTTGATTTTTCTTTTTTAAAACTTCAATTTTCTTCTCAATGATATTTCTATCCGACCTACGGTCTCGTAGAGAATCAATCTTCGCATCGTTTAATATCGCTGTGTACTCGCTCAATGCTTCATCGTAAAGTTCAGCTTTTTCCAACGAGTTTGCAGTCAGTAATTTATACTCGATGCCGGTTTCGATCGTCGGATGAATCCTCAAAACTTCACGCACCCGCAAGGCGCAGGTTCCATAAAATTTATTGTCGAAAAGTAACTTCGCACCGTTCAACATTTTCAAAGCATTCTCAACTGTTGGCTTCACTGCGGCTAATGTTTCCGATTTTTTCTCTCCGTGAATTACAGTAGTTTGAGCCGGCATCAACTCGTCCCTTCGATCCTGCTGCGGAACGGCAATTATCCTGTCCATTGCTAATTTTAATAGTAATTCCTCTTTCGTAAGGAACCGCAAATCAGAAATCTCGACTATCGTTTTTTCGGGAAGAGCAATTTTTTTCTGCCCATTTATAGAAACCGTTGCCGTGGATTTAGTGCCGATAAAAATGGCATCGTCATAATTTAATATCTCGCCCGCTTTGATTTGCTGCCATTGTTCACTAACACCGCGGCGAATTTTAACATCACCCTTCGTCGATAACAATTTTATATCAGCAAAAATATTTATTGCAAATCCGAGTATTAATGCTACAACCAAAATTATTTTTTTCATATAAAAAGCTCCTTATCAAAAACTTGTTGGCAGATCGACAACACGAACCCAGCCTTTGCCGATGCCGTTATTAATAATTACATCTTGAAAATAGTTTGAAGCTCCTGTATTCCATGCTTCGGTAAAACCTTTTGAAAGAACTGTCGTTTCAACCGGAAGCCACACTGTTTCGATTCCTTTTTCGTTTTTCCGGATTACGAAACGTTTAGAATTCTCACTGATCAAGTTTGCATCCGGTGCTTCTATTTCAGTATCGAACATCAGATATATATGTGAATTTTTCGGATCATCGGGCGGGATTACATCAACGAGTGCCGATGAAATACCGATACTGCCAAGCAGCGCCGCATAGCAAACAGTTAAATCGTCGCAGTCGCCGCCACGTAAACTGATAGTTTCGGCAGGATATTGAACAAAATCGGCGCTCTGTTTGGGATCGTTAATATATTGAACGTGCTTCGATAACTCGTTGAATAGAATCGTTGCGTGTTTGAATTTTAGTAACAACCCATTATCATTCTCTGATTTCTCTTTATCCAAAACTTTTCTGCTAAACTTTATTATGTCAGGATCGTTGGGGGTGATAAAGTATCGCAGCAACATCACATCGCCGTTCCAATCATTCTTGCCGCGGACTAATACTCGAGTTTGATAACGGTCGTCGTAATCGGCAGCAGGTTCAGCGTGAACATAAACAGTTCCATCGTAAATCGAAAACTTTTTTACTGCGTTTATTGCACTGTTAAAAACGGCAAGGAACGGAACCTCGACTGTCTCGTTAGGATTTATACGGAACGGTTTTGTTTCGGTTGGTGCATTCATAAAATCATCCACAAAAAAACTTACTTTTGCTTCAATCGGTTTTGATGAAACATTCCGGACTCTCGCTTTGCCAATCGGACGGAATGCGTATGTTTGATATGATGCGGGGAAGACCTCGCTTAGCATTTCAACAAACTCGATTCGAGCAAGAACGTCCTTTGTCCTGCCTAAATTTACGCTTACCGACAACGAGAGCCGATCGGTAGTAAAGGGTGTATAATCTATATCTGCATAACCCGACTTATTTAAAATATCTATGTTCGAAAAACCGCGGCGGTTTGTTTGTTCGAAAAACCTCAGGTAACTTAAACTTAACTGAACAGGGTGATAGTTTATACTGAATCCTATGGATGCAGCTTCGGGAGAAAATTTTGGAAAGTCGGTTGTATAGACTCCGCCTCGAACCCGCAGAAAATCGAAAGCCGGGAATTCGGCACCAAGCCGCAGTTTATTTTTTGTGTCTATATCAAAACTTGTAATGATTTTATCTGAAAAAGAATATGCCACACCTAAGCAAACCGATTTAGTTAAATTTAATTGGTAGTTCCGCATCGCTTCAGTAAATTCCTCCTCATTTATTTTGAAAAGGTTTTTAAACACCAAACCAAAATACCATTCGTCGTTTATTTTGTACTGAGTTCCGAAATCAATAGCCCACGAACTTGCCGAGTGATCTGATACTTGTGATTGGATGACGTTGTTCGTATCAATAAAATACTTAGTATCGGAAACCTTGCTATCAAACAACCGCGCTGAAAAACCGAATGATAATTCGTCTATAATATTGTAAGCATATCCAACCGAATAATTTTGTGTGAAAGAAATTCTTTTATCGAATTTTGTAACGATGATATTTCCGGCTGTATCGTAAACGCTGAAAGCGGCGGGCAAAATAAACTCCAAATTTGAACCGGGTGAATAACGAATTGCAGCAGCATGCTTTTCAAAAAACTTTTTCCCGATTCCGAAACTTTGAAAAATAAAACCGGATTTCGCAATTGATGTACTTTTAAAATTCGAAAAATTTAATTCCCACTCACGTATGTTCGTTAATCCTCCCGGATTCCAATCTATGGAACTGACATCGGAGGATAATGCTGTGAATGCCGCAACACCGACACCCCGTGAAGAACTCAGATATTGTGCAAACATTATGTTGGGAAACAAAATCATAACGACAATAAAGAAAATTATTTCATAATAAAATTTTACTCGCATTCTGATCTACGGCCGGACACTTAAGAAAATGCTATGGACAGAAGATGAATGAACCAAAACGTCCTCGGGATAACCTGAGATGCGCACAGTTCCTGAGGATTCTGAAACAAATGAAAATACGAACCGGGAAAACTTTTTAATTGGTATCAGTTCAAGAATTTTTACAGGTATAGTTACTTCCCCTTTTTTATTCCTGATTTGCAGGTGCATAACAGGAACTAACCTTCGGGTCAACAAATCGCCCGCCTCACCGCTTATAAAAATATTAATAATCGGATTTGCACAATCCCACTTAATATTTAGCGGTTCCGATACGTTGATAAATCGGGGAGGCAGATTTAAAACTCTAATTGTCGGCGGCGATGAGATTGAAATATCGAATGCGTCAATTGAGCCGCTGCCTGTTGCTGTCCATTTGTTAGCTGTAGTAAGTTCGTAGTTTTTTCGGAGTTGATATCTGTAACCTATTAAAGTATCGCCTCGCATCGGAAGCATCATCCGGCGTGGAATTTTGTTCAAAACATCTTCATTAATTTTTAACGCACCAACATCGAACGACGGAAATGCAACTATACGATCGTTATGCTTAATCGAGTTGTCTTTATCAAAAAATATTGCTTCAGCATTTATTAAACTGTCTTTTCTCGACAACCGCTCGAAACGGATACTTTGGTAAATCAATTTTGCATAGTATCGTGAGTTCTGAGGACCAAAATTTCCACTCGTATCACCAACCGATACTGCATAGAGTGTATCTGAAACAGAACCGGTCGATTTAATATCGATTAATTTAGAATCGTCTTTATCGTCAATTAATTCGACGGGTCCCGGTTTCTGACAACCTAAAACGAAGGCGATAATTATTAGTAAAAATATTTTATTATTCATTTTTTTCATTTTAAAATATCCCGTCTCCAACTTCGACAGCCGGAGACGGGTAAGGAGTTCAACGGATCGAATTTAAAATCGTTTTACGAGATACGGCATTCCCCAAAAAGCATTCATAAATGGTGCAACATCATCGTTAATAGAGTCGTACGACATTACATCCACGATGGCGTTGTAATGTCCGAGTGCTAATCCTAACGGGAGTCGCGCAACAATTTTCTTCTCATACATGCGTGTGTAATTTCCGTCGGAACCGGTTTCGCTAACAAGCTCCATTCTGAATCGTGCACGATGACGGCTCATTCCATTATCAATACCGTGACGCAACATTGCAAATTCAGGTTTTGCATTTGTACTTGTTACAGTCAATCGAACTAAAATAGAATCGCCGGGTCGCAAAGTAGCAACACCGCCACGTCCTGGTGCCAAGCGAGCCCAATAAGTTAATGGGTCGGTGATTGTTGCAGTATCGACAGACGACATCACTTCTAATGTGCCGATGCTGAAATCTTTTACACTGGTTTTACCTTCGACTAAAGTAATCTCTATGGGTCTCCAATTTTTTCGCACATCACGATCGTTATTGACACGAAGGAAACGAACTTTACGAATTATTTTACTGGTGAAAGGTTTGACTACTTTGATAGTATCAACTACATCACCGGAATCTTTAACTGCTTTTATAATAAATTTTCCTTCAATATCTTTAATGATTGTAACAACCGATATCGAGTCGTTTATCCGGTTCACGATTTGGGTTTTTGTAACTTTATCTACCTTGCGTCCCCATTTGAGAGGAGTTATTGGGTAGGTTGTTTTCATCATGCCGAAATCGTCGTAGCTCATATCTCTTTCTGCACCATCATCGATTGAAATATCTTCTGAAGCTATAAAACCTGCTAACTCTTCAGCATTTAGTGATTGCTGTTTGAGATAATCGTCATCAGTTGATTTTGGATCGACTATCGTGCTTTTATCGCAACCTATAATAAAAATTGCAGACAGTATTATTGCAAATAAGAAAACTAAATTAACTTTACGCATACATTTTTTGTTAATGTTATTTGAATTAAATGTTTTCATCTTGCAATCGAATAGTCCAAAGCCCGTGCCAACATATTGAAATAGCGATTTTTGAAGAGTTTCTTCACTCCTCATTAAAATTTTAGGAGAAGAACCGAAATTTAAATGCGGGAAATTGCAGTCGAAGTGCGGGAATTGTAATTTCCAGCAGCTATTGAGGGATTTCGAATTCGCCTTTTGTATATCGTTCAATAATTTTTTCAAGATAAATATGATATTTTTGTGGAAGATTTTTAAACTTTGGTTTACTCCGGATTATGTTTTCTTCAGTATCCTTGTTTTTTTCTACCAACTCCAAAGCATTTGTAAGATACTCGTTCAATTTATTTACCACTTTTTTCCGAACCTCGGCGTTATCAGTTTCGGAGATAGCTGTAATTGTTTCGTCCCAATTAAAATCTTTTTCAACAATTTTTTGAAAACAAAAACCTCGAAAATATTCTGCAACAGTTCCCCTGTTAAATCCACCTAACTCTTTTGCAGTTTCCGAAATTGAACTGCGTGAAAAATTTTTATCACGGAGCGATTCAATAATTCGATCTACAATATCAATATTTTCTTGTCTCAAATTTTCCATCTCCGGTGGCAAATCGCTTAAACTGATTATATCCTTGTTCTCCGATTTGGCAAGAATAACAGATCGCTTTATGGCGCTGTGCATTTCGCGAATATTACCGGGCCAATCATACTTCATAAACACTTCAAGGATATTGGGACTTATTTTCATGCCTCGATATTCAAGGTTGACATAGTATTCTGCAAGAATCGGGATATCCGATTTTCGTTGGCGCAGCGGTGGCAAAGTAACAACGAACACGCTAAGCCGGTAATACAAATCCTGTCGGAATTTTTTAGCTGAATTATCTGAAAGTAAATCCCGATTTGTAGCAGCAATAACCCGCACATTCACTTTCCGGGTTTCTATTCCGCCTACTCTTTCAAATTCACCTTCTTGCAACACACGAAGTAGTTTAACTTGAAACGCCTCGCTCGTTTCGGCAACTTCATCTAAAAAAATTGTTCCGCCGTCGGCTAACTCGAACCTACCCGGCTTTTCTTTAACAGCGCCCGTGAATGCGCCCTTCTCGTGCCCGAATAATTCGCTCTCTAACAAAGTTTCGCTGAGCGCACCACAGTTGACCGCAATAAAAGGATTGTTCGATCTTTTACTTGTTTTATGAATTGCTTTCGCAATTAATTCTTTTCCGGTTCCGCTTTCGCCTAATATCAATACTGCTGCATCGTTGTCGGCAATCTTCTTCACAAATTCAATTATGGGCTGCATCGGTCCTTGCGGATGATAAATTATTCCCTCAAAGTTTTGCGGCTCAACTTTCTCAGCCCCTTCTTCAATGTTTATGTGCAGGTCGGATGCTTTTTCTTTTAGAGTTTTGAGTTCGTTTCTGTACTTATTAATCTTCTCTAACAGGATAGTAGTCTTATCTGTAGCTTGCTTAAGTTCTGCTTCTTTTAGTTCGTTTTCGAGTCGCAGTAGCCGCTCTTCACGTTGTCGCAATTTTTTTGCAATCGCATCCTTCTCCGATTCAAGGTGATACATCGTTCGCTTTACAATTCTATGTTTGTAAACTAATAAACCGAAAGGTAAAAATAATGCAAGAAATAAAAACCCGGTTATCGGCACATCAAGATTGAAAATTAAAAAACAGAGATACGACAACACAGTGTAAAATAAAATTATCCCTCCTAAAATAAGCAAGCTTATGAGTTCGTTCTTACGAAAAATTAAAACACTCGCGGCAGTTCCGATTAACAACAGAATTAAATATTCAAAAATTTTTGGAAGTTCCGCTACGAAATTATTATGAAGTGCATTATGGATAATTGCAGCGTGAACTCCCAATGCCGGGAATTGCTTCGAGTACGGAGTTGACAAGAAGCTGCTTCTGCCCTGTGCGATTACACCTACTAAAACGAGTTTGTTTTTAATTTTATTAACATCAATATCTGTAATTCCACCACGCTTGCTTAAATTATAGGCTTGTAAAAATTCTACGACGGGTATCGCTTGCAACGAATTTACTCCACCCGGATAATTTATGTTCACCGTTGCATCATCGTTGAACGGAATTTCAACACTCCGAACCGGTGTTTGAATAATTGCTTTCGATTTTCCAATTACGACGTCGCTCTTCTCGGCATCAAGAAACCGTCTTAAAATTTCGAACGAAAAAGCCGGCATCAAACCAGTCCCGGATGTGATGAACAAAGGTACTTTGGAATCGGCAGTTAAATTTTCATGACCAACCGAGTATGCTGAAGTCAATAGTTTATCAAAGGGTAAATTAATTTCTTCGCCCGATAAGAGTTTATTTTTTTGATCCAATCGGTAACCAACACCTTCGGGCAAACGTGAAGTTAAATTAGGTCCCTCGTTACTTATCGATTTAAAATAGCCGGATAAAACAACATTATTATTTTTCTGAACTACGTTAGCAATTAAATCGTCGTATTCAGGACGCTCTTGGTTGGTCTCTGTTAAAGCAATGCCGAAGCCGATTACCCTTGCTCCCAATTCGTTAAGAACGTTTATAAGAAGGGCGTAATAATTTCTTTTAAGGGGCCAGCCGCCTAATGCGGTTATATCGTCGTTGTCTAAATATAGAATTACTATTGAAGTATCGATCTTTATTTCACCCCGTAACGCAAATTTAGAATGCAAAACATTTTCATCTAAATCGCCAAATAGTGAGGGGAATAAAAAAATAATCCCAATTAAAAATAAGGTAGAAACAAAACCAATCAGTATTTGAATAAGTTTGTTCTTATCCATATTTATTTTTTTGAAACGCCCTGTGGATGAAGCCAAAGTTCGGGGTTTTGTTTTTCACGGTCTTTCCACACTTCAAAATGCACAAGTGGTCCGTTTATCGTTTCACCGCTTTTACCGATTCGGGTTCCTTCCGAAACTTTTTGCCCTTCACTAACCTCGATTTCCGAAAGGTGGGCATACACAGTCCGGTAGCCATTGTTATGATTAACGATTACTAAATTACCGAATGAAGGCAGCCACCAGATCGTAGCTACTTCGCCTTCGGAAACCGAATACACATCGGTCCCTGCCGGTACTGAAATATCGATCCCGGTATTTTGTGAAATAGTTTTTAATACAGGATGTTGGTTCTCGCCGAATTTATTCAATAATTTGCCCTTTCTGACGGGCCAGGGTAGAGTCCCGCGTCTGTTTAAAAAATTACCGCCTCCCGTTGATGAGTAAGAAGTTGAAATATCGGGAGAGTCGTTAGCCTGAGTTTTACGCTCGCTTTTTTTGCGGTCTGATTCAATCAATTTACTTATCATTGATTCTAAATCCTGGACTGATTTTTTCTTCCGTTCTATTTCTTTAGCATAATTTTTTTTGTCTTGCTTTATCGATTCTAAAACTTTTTTACGCTCCTTGGTTTTTTCAATAATCTTCTCTTCTTCTTCTCTCTTACTGGCAAGCAGACTTCGGTTATCAAGCAATTGATTTACCAATTGTATTTTTTGTTTCTCGAGGTCCTTATACTTCGCAGTTATTGTTTCGATATCACGTTGTCTGTACTCTGAAAATTTTTTCATGTATGTTGAACGAACCACAAGTTGATTCGCCGACTTAGAAGATGCCAATAACTCGAGGTCTTGTGTCCTGCCCTGTTTGTAGGCATTCAAAACAAATTTTGAATATTGTTTCTTGATAAAATATAGTTGTTCCTCAAGTACACCGATACTTTTGCGCATAACATTAATTCGTTTTTCGGATCCAACTTCTTCTTCACGAAGTTTATTTGTAAGATTCCGGAGCAAGGTCAGTTGTTTGTCGAACGAATCAAGAATTTCTAATGTCGATTTCTCCTGCTTCTCGCCCTGCTGTATCTTTTTTTCCCAACCTTCTATCTCGTTTCGTATCTTATTTAATTCGGTTTGTCGTTTTTTGATTTCATCTTGTTGGGTTTGAGCAGTAGTAAAAACTGTAAAAATTATTAATAATATGTAAATAGTATATTTCATAAAATTATTCACTCACTTTAACCGGTTGATTCACTTTAATATTATCGTATGCTATAGTTAAACTTCGTTTTTGTTTCGGAAAAATTATTCTTACCCAATTGGGAACTTCAATGCCTGAAACCTTTTCATAACTTTTGGCAGTCGCTTCCAAATCAATTTTCCGATCTTTTCCGATATTAAGAAGTTTCGTAACATTTAAATTCTTTTTATCTATCCAAATTTCTTTGGAGGTTGATTCGTGATTATTACGAATTAAATAATACTCTTCGTTTGTATTCATCTCGGCATTAGCATAATCAGTTGCTGAATAGAAATATGACCCTGTAAAAATATTTAATATCTCATCAAAAGTAATCGGCATATTTATAATTGAACTTAACAAATTAGAATCAGTTTTTCCTTTCACCGAGCGATTCTCAATACCGTTAAAAAATACAAAATTTTGGCGCGACATCATAAGCGTTCCAACAGAAATACCGAAAGGTCCCGCCAGTTCAAGCCGTAACGAATCGGGCTTTTTTATGTTCAATTTAAAATTGGCGCTATTCGAAAATTCAGGGGTCTCGATTGTTAGACTGCCGCTGCCGCTAAAAGTTTTAATACCACCAACGCGGTTTTCGAAATATTCTTCAAATTCAGCCGCACTATTAAATTCGCGGCTAATATTTTGCGTTGCACTACAACCAACAAATAAAACCGAAGCCAACAAAGCAAACCATAATAAAAACGGCTTCACAAACTACCCCGCTCAATTTTTTCCTGTAATTGCTTGTTGTTCAAATCTTTTTGCAACGCCGATTGCCAATTCTCGATTGCCTTATCCTTGTTACCTAACTTGAAATATACATCGCCCAAATGTTCGAGAACAACAGAACTTACTTCGCCGGCTTCTATCGCCTGGGAAATATATTTCAAAGCTGAGTTGTAATCCCCGATCTGAAAATATATCCAGCCAATCGTATCAAGATAGGAAGAATTCTTTGGTTGCTGTTTTATTGCCTCCTGAGCCATTCGCAATGCACGGTCAATTTGTACATTTCGAACACTCAAACTGTAGGCATAATTGTTCAGTAAGAGGTGATTGTTAGGATAAAGCCGCAATGCTTTTTCGTACAAGCTGTCCGATTCTTCATACCGTTTCAGGTCGTCGTAAACTAAAGCCAACGCACTCAACGCATCCGCATTTTTTTCGTCCAGCCCGATTGCTTTTTCAAGAACCATCGCCGCACTCTCTAACTTTTGCAATCTTTGATACGAAACACCTAATAGCAAATAAACCCGGAACTCATCAGGAACAAAATTTTTAGCTTCTTCTAATATTTTTATAGTCGTTGGGAAATCTTGTTTTTCATAATAGACTGATGCCAAGTACACCCAGCCATCCGGATTTCGCTTGTCGAGTTCAGTAACTTTTTTAAAATTTTCGATAGCCACTGAATCTAACTTCATTATTGATGTTGTAACACCGATTAACCAGTAGGGTCTCCAATCGGAAGGATATTGGTTACGAATTTTTTCGAAAAGATTTAGGGCATACGGTGCAACAGCAGAATCTTTTTGTATGAAAGCAATAAATATTTGACCGAATTTTAATTGATCTGCGATAGAAAGAACTTCGCCTTTCATCACAAAATCAAACTGACTTGCAGCTTTCTGATAATCTTGTTGCAGTAAATAAAGATGTGTTAGCGCCGCCCTTGTTTCAACATCGGTTGGGAACAGTTCGATGATGTCGTTATACAGAACAAGTGCTGAATCGCTTTTTCCAGAGGCGAGATACATTTCAGCTAACGCTTTTGTAAGTTCAATATTTCCGGAATCGATTGCGCGTAACTTTTTTATTTCTAAAATCGCTTCATCAATCTTTCCAAGCATCCGGTATAAGTCGGTTAATTGCATCGAAACTTCCCAGCTAACTCCGAAACGTTCTGCCATTTTGTTATAAATTTGAATTGCCTTCGACGGACTTGTAAACTGATGAAGTCGAGCCAAACCGTACCAAGCGTTGAAATCAGTCGAGTCGATTTGAATTAAGTTATCATAAGTTTTTATTGCACTATCGAACGCACCGGATGAAATATAAATTTCAGCAAGATTTGTATAATATTCTTTCTTTTTGGGCTCTATGTTTATTGCTTCGCTTGCTGCTTGCGCTGCTAAATCAAATTTCCTGAGAGCTGTATAACTCTTCGATAATGCAAAATAGATTGCCGCATCACGATGGTATCTTAATGCATCTTGATACTCCAGAACCGCCTTTGCATAATCACCTTTTTGGTCATAAATTGAACCATTAACAAAGTGATCCAATGCCTTCTCGCGGTCAACAGTTTTGATTGTATTGGTTCCGGGGGCGCCTTCCGGTTTTGTGCTGCCGCATCCCCCTAAAAAAAACAGAACAAAAATGATTGTAATGAATGATTTAACCATCTGAAAATTCTTAAACTTTTTTTTAAAATATATTAAAAACGAGTATTAATAACAAAATTTGAATGTCTTACGCTATAAACTTGACTTTAAACACTATATTATATAAATTAACTCGACTAAAAATTAACATCATCAATATATTTTAAGGAGGATGTATGAAAAAGTTGTTTGCAACATTAGTAATTTTTACATCATTTTGCATAGGCATCTTTTTTTTGAATGGATGTGCATCTTCGGATGAAGCAACCGAACAGGATTCAGTTACACGCGATCCGTCGGAACTTGATTTAGCACAACAGAAAACTGATGCGCTTGCGAAAGAAAATGCACAACTTAAACAGCAAATAACCCGGTTTGAACAGGACGTCCGTAATTTAACGGCAAAAGCAGCTCAATTGGAAACTCAGTTATCCGAAGAAAAGGAAAAAGTAAAAACACCAGATCCTTCTCCTCAACAAACTCCCCCCCGAACTCAAACCTTGTCTGAACCAACAAAACCGGTAATTAAAGAGGCTGAATCGGACTATCAAATTGCCCTCGATTTTTTCAAAAAGAAAAATTATAAAGATGCCATCACAAAACTACAAGCTATAATTGATGGTGGAACCCGCAAAGATTTAGAAGACAATTGTTACTATTGGATAGGTGAATCGAACTTTGGTTTAAAAAATTATCAAGCCGCAATTGAATTTTTCGAGAAGGTTTTTAATTATAAAATTTCTGAGAAGAAAGACGACGCAGCTATTATGATTGCTAATTCACATTGGGAAATGGGAAACAAGCAAGAAGCAATAAAAGAATACAAGAAGTTTATCGAAAAATTTCCGGCAAGTCCTTATAATAAACGTGCAAAAGCAAGAACAGGAAAGTAGTAGAACTCATAAAGAAACGCATTCAAGCTGATTCAGGATATTTTTTTTCTCCTGTTGCTGCGCTACTACGGTGCATTGGAAAATATTTTTGTAAATTAACCTGAAAACCTTTTATTGTGTAAACACCTGTTTCGGGATTTATGATATATTCACCCTTATAATCATTTTTAACGATCCTTTCCAACATCTCCACAAATCTATCAACATCTTCTTCATTGTTATAACAACCAAAGCTTGCACGTACCATTCCCGGCAAGTTCGATTTGTTCCCAGTGCTGATTTCATCAATAAGTTTTGCTTCTTCATCGGCGGGTACGTTTAAAAGATGTTTAACATACGGATGCGCACAAAAACATCCGTTGCGAACTCCAACACCCCCCTCATAGCTCAAAATACTTGCAACGAGTGCATGATGTTTACCTTGTATGTTGAACGAAATTACACCAACTTTTGAATTGAAATTACCGATGTTACCATACAATTTTACATCTGTTATTTTTTTTAATTTTTCATAAGAGTAATTCAACAAATTATTTTCGTGTTCAGCAATTTTATCCATCCCAATTTCCTGAAGCTGTAAAATTGCCCGAGCAAGAGCAACTCCACCCACGACATTGGGACTTCCGGCTTCTTCCTTAAATGGTGGGTGATTCCAGAAAACTTCATCGAGAGTTACAATATCGACTACGCCGCCGCCGACCATTTCTGGAACTCCGTTTTCAAAAAAAAATTTCGATCCGATTAAAACTCCGGTCCCAAATGGTGCGTACATTTTATGAGAAGAGTATGCAATAAAATCGAGATGACTTTCATCATCGTCAACACGAACATCTACAGGGCGGTGCGGAACAAGTTGAGCAGCATCAACGAAAATCTTTGCACCAATTTTATGAGTTAGCTTTGCAATTTCATAAATCGGATTGATGTAGCCCGTAATATTAGAAGCACCGCTCACAGCAACAAGTTTAATACGTCTGTCGTATCTACGAATCGTGCTTTCAAATTGATTTAAATCGAGATGCCCATCGTTGGTAGTGCCGAGATGAACAACCTTTGCATGCTTTCGCCATGGTAAATCATTCGAATGATGTTCCATTGCTGTTGTTACTACAATATCGTCGGGTGAAAAATTGAAACGTGCTGCTAATTTATTGATTGCCTCGGTTGTGTTTTTTACAAATATTACTGTGTTCGTATCCAAATCGGCGCCTACAAATTTACCCGCAATCTCGTGAGCACTGTCGAACAACTCGGTTGAAAGAAGCGATTTAAATCCTGTTCCACGATGCACTCCCGAGTACCAAGGCATAAAATCTTCGATGCACTTTAAAACACTTTTAAACGATGGTGTGCTTGCAGCATTATCTAAAAATACATATTTGCGGTGTTGCCCATCAAGACATGGGACCTCGGTGTCGATTCCAATAATTTCATTTCGAATATTCATAATTCTGATTTTTTACTTTTTAATTTAAATTTTTGATATTTGGTTTTTGATTTTTGATGTTTTTCACTTATCCTCTCGGATGAAATGTTTTATGAACTTCTTTCAGATATTCTTTATCAATGTGCGTATAAATTTCAGTCGTCGAAATATCGGAGTGCCCTAACATTTCCTGAACAGCACGCAAATCGGCGCCGCCTTCAAGCAAGTGAGTTGCGAAAGAATGCCGGAAAGTATGCGGATGCACCGGCTTTTCAATGCGGGCTTCCCGTGTATACCTATCAACTATGTTCCATACCGCCATCCGCGTCATTTGTCTTCCGCGTGAGTTCAAAAATAAAACATCCGACGATTTGTGCTGTAATCTTTTTTGTACGTTCATCAAATTTATTCTTACATTTTCTTTGTATGTTTTAATCCACTCCAAAGCCGATCTGCCGATGGGAATTAATCTTTCCTTCGACCCTTTTCCGAAAACCCGCACTACTCCAAATTCAGTATTAATGTCTGACTGTTTTAAAATCAGCAACTCCGAAACACGCATACCTGTTGCATATAATGTTTCGAGTATTGCTCGGTCTCTTGTTCCTAACGGCTGAGTCGTATCAGGTTTTGCTAAGATTAAATCAACCTCTGGCAACGTCAGAACTTCGGGCAAATTTTTGGGAAGTTTGGGCGTGGTTAAATCCTGTGCAGGATTGTTTTTAGTGATTTCATCCCCAATTAAATACTTATGGAAACCTTTAATTGCAGATATGTTTTGAGAAATACTGCGTGCCGATAAAAGCAGCCTGGATAACGATTTCAAGTAACTACTTACTATTTCTTCAGTGATGTTTTCGGGTGATACAATTTTTTTCGATTCTAAAAAATTAATATACCTACTGACGTTGTGTTTATATGAAGCAATCGTATTATCGGAAGAATTTTTTTCCAAGCTTAAAAAATGTATGTACGAACGAAGATGTTCCTGCAAACTACACTCCTTCTTGTTTACTATTATCCGGTAAGTTTTCGGCTTCGTTAATTGTTGCTTCCGGAATTTCTTCTTTAACAATTTGTTCAGGATACTTAATCCGTTGATGGTAAGTGCCTATCAGTATTTTAAGGAATGCCTCTTTAATTTTTGTAAGGTCGCGTAAAGTCAAATAGCATTCATCGAGTTGTCCTTCAATAAAGCGCATTTTAATTCTATCATCTATCGCTGCTTCCAATCGTTCGGGAGTAAATTCGGAAAGCGTTCGCGTGTATGCTTCCACGATGTCGGCTAACATTACGATAGCAGTTTCTTTCGATTGTGGCTTCGGACCGGGATAGCGGTAATCTTCGTCCCGAACTTCATCTCTGGTTTTTCCGGCTGCTGCAAGTTTCAATGCTTTATCGAAAAAAAACGAGATTCGCGTTGTTCCGTGATGCTGAGGTATAAAATCAATTACTGCCTCGGGCAAACTGTATTCGCGTGCTGTTTCGATTCCTTCCTTCACGTGCATAATTATTATTCGGGCACTCATGCGGGGAGTTAACTTTTGATGTCTGCTCTTTTTTTGAAATTCATTCTCAGCAAAATATTCAGGTTTAATTGTTTTTCCGATGTCGTGATAATACGCCCCGACACGGGCAAGAACCGTGTTGGCGTTAATAGCATCTGCGGCTGCTTCGGCTAAATTTCCTATCATCATACTGTGATGGTATGTACCCGGAGTTTTTTCGCGTAACATCCGAAGCAATGGATGGTTCGGATCCGTCAACTCAACCAATGTTAAATCAGTTGTTATTTTAAAAGATCTTTCGAAAAATATTAACAACCCGTATGTAAGCACCGGTGAGAAAATTGCATTGGCAAGTGCAAAACCATAATCCTGGAGGATAGAGATAAATATTTCGCCGCGTTGAAGTCCGAATGCAGTAATAGATAAAGCATATCCCACAAAAATAAATACCATCGATCTGAATATTTGAGTTCGCTGCCGGATGTCGCGCACCGTATAAGCTGCCAACGCCCCCGCAACTAACGAAGCTAAAGCAAGCTCGTAATCGTTTCCTCTTACACCGGCAATTAAGAATGCCATTACAACAGTTCCATAATAAGCAACACGCGAATCGAATATGATTGTTAAAAGCATTGCCGACGCCGGAATAAAAATCAGGTATTGTAAAGAAACCGAGCTATCAAGTTTCGTTGAAATATAAGCGAACGTTACCTGCATCAATATTACAATAGAAATTAAGAGGAGTTTAGAGTTATCGTGAAAAATCCTCTTTCTAAATAGATAAAGGTAGATCGAGTAAAGCATCAGGATTACTGCGACCTGCAAAATAACACCCAATCTTTCGGATATTGGAGTTTTGCCGCCTTGCTGTTCGGCTTTGGCTTGATGCAACGATTCTAATTTTAACTTCGTCTCGTAAGTAATTCGTTCATGCTTACTCACGATTCGTTCGTTGTGCGCCACATAGCCCAACGTGCGCGGAACCATTTCAGCCGCTGCCGCAATCAGTTTGCCGGTTTCTGTGGAACTATAAATTACATTGGCTTTTAAAACGAGCGGAACGAGTTGAACTAAAAAACTTGATAAATTATTTTCACCAAACTTTTCGAAAATTTTGTAGTCGATCTTTTGCAACGCAGTGTCGAGGTCGTAGTAATTTGTTGCAGGCAGTATTACTTCCACCGTCCCTTTGCGAAGTGCAATATAATTGTTTGCTATCGACTTGTATTTTTGATCGAGCACACCACGGTCAAAAACTTCTTTGAGTTGCAAGGATAGACCGGTTTCAATTTCTACCCAATTAAAATTTCGTCCAAGAATTTTTAAATTGTATTCAGTCAGGAGGTTCGAATATTTTGAATAAATCTCTTTCAATCGCACCGAGTCATTCTCAGAGAACTGTATCTTCGATTGCTTTTGAATATTTATAAATGCCTTCAGATCACTGAGTATGCTTTTAAAATGTGCGAGTTGAGCAACAGCTATCTGTTTATCTAAAATAAAAACTTTATAGACTTTAGATTTTGCCTCTTCAACTTCAGCTTCATATTGTTTTTGATCTTTTAAAATCGGGAACGAGAATGGCGAGATGAGGTCATTTTCTGACCATACCGCGCCAACTTTGTAGGTTATTTCGATTGATGCAGTCGAAGGAAACATCAAGGAAATAATAAAAAGGAGCAGCAAACCGATCGAAATTTTTAAAACAAGTTTGATTGTCGGACGCTGTTGCTTGGTCGGTTTCGCAAGCGAAGTAGTATTTTTTGGCAAAAATGCAGCCATAAATTCGTTTCAAATATGATAAATAATAAAATTAGCCCTTCACGCTGCCAAGTGTTAAACCGGAAACAAGCCAGCGACTGAGAACAAGGAACAAGACGACTACCGGTATCATCACAATAAACGAAGCAGCCCCATACAACCCCCACTCGGTTGTCATATTCGCCTCGAATGATTTCAGTCCGAGAGGAAGAGTCCATAGTTGCGCATCCTGTAAAACTTGTGCTGCAACAATGTATTCCGACCAAGCCGTCATGAACGAAAAAAGTCCCGTGATCACAAGCGCCGGAGAGGCAAGCGGAACAATGATTTTGTAAAACGCCTGAAACTGATTGCAGCCGTCAATCTTTGCAGCTTCTTCTAAACTAAATGGAATTGTATCGTAGTAACCTTTCATAGTCCAAACGCAAAAAGGGAGGGCGGTTGCAGTGTAAATAATTATGATGCCGAAATAAGTATTTATTAATCCCAAATATATTAACATAATGTAGAGAGGAAGCAACAACATTGTAGCGGGGAACATTTGAGTAACAAGCAAACTTAATAAGCCGATTTTTTTGCCGATGAATTTGAAACGGGAAAAAGCATAACCCGCCATCGCCGCAAACACAACACCGGTTAAAGTTACTACCAACGCAACAAATGCACTGTTAGCAGTCCAGAGTAAAAAAGGACGGTTCGTAAAAAGATCGACGTAAGCATTTAGTGTTGCGTTGTCGGGGATTATTTCCAATGAAGTTGAAAGCAACCGGTCGGCAGGACGCAGCGAAATAGTGATCACTTGCGAGACAGGATACACAGCAATGATCGCAAAAATAATCAGCGTAATATGCGTTGCGATTTTTGCTAAAATCTTTTTTGATTTGAATTTGTTTTTCAATACGCTCCTTCAGTTGCTTTAGTTCGTTTCATAAAAGCAAGACTTATAAACAGCAGGATTATAAAAATCACAAACGAAAGTGCGGCAGCATATCCGTATCTGTATAAATTAAAAGCAGCTTTGTAAACAAAGGAAATAAGAATGTGAGTTTGGTCGGATGGTTCGCCGCCGTTGCTTACAAGCCAAATGATATTCAAGTTGTTGAAAGTCCAAACTATTCCAAGCGTAATTGCAGGAATCATAACCGGTCGTATCAGCGGAAGGGTAATATTCTTCAGTTTTTGAAACCACGAAGCTCCGTCGATGTCGGCTGCTTCGTAAAGTTCGTGCGGAATACTTTGCAACGCTCCTAAAGCCACCACCATCATAAAAGGAAAACCAAGCCATATATTTGTGAGAATACAAGCGAGGAAGGCCTCGGTTGGACTTTTAAGCCATTCGACAGCCGGGAGTGAGAGATATTTTGTGATGATTAAATTGATTGACCCATACTCGTAGTTAAACATTCCGCGCCAAGTTAGCGCAACAATGTACTGCGGTATTGCCCATGGTAAAATTAAAAGTGTCCGATAAACCGACTTACCACGAATGTGCTGATTTAAAAGCAATGCAAGGAACACTCCGATTACAACATGGAAAAAGACGTTTGTAAAAGTCCAGATGATGGTTTTTAGAAATACGTTGAAGAAAGTCGGCTCGGTGGGATCGGTAAATACTTTTATATACTGCACTAAACCGATAAGCTCCCAATCCTTGATATGCCGAAGGTTCATATTTGAGAAAGAAATTATCAGGTTATAAATAAAAGGATAGAATACAACGGCGAGCAATATGAGTATTGTTGGACCGACAAAAAATGCGATAAAAATATTTCGGGATAGCTTGTTCATTTGAAATTATATTCTTCCGTTTGATGAATTCTGATTCTTCCTATCTCTACAATCAACAATTTACCAGTCACATCTATTTTTGTAAGACTTTGAAGAAAAAGGGTTACTAAATTTTCAAGTTGCTTTAAAGTTGGGTTTTTGGGAATACGGAAAACAATTATACTGATATCTTTTATGGGAGGAAATTTTATTACACTAGAAAAATCCAAATCTAATGTAACCAAACTCCGTTTTTCTTTACAACATATTTCATAAAGATGTTGATCTGCAATCCCTTCAATTTTTTGATCAAACACAGTTAAAACATCATAACCGGCATTACGAAATAAATTTATAGTCCGTGTACCAAAATTCTCATCTAACTTGAATTTCATATTTAAGATACCATAGGAAGTTCTACATATCTCTCGCGAGACATTTCAGCACCGTAAGCAATTGCCGCCTGTATATCTTCTTTTTTAAGATGTGGATATTCTTCTATTATTTCCTCAATCGTCATTCCGTTAGAGAGAAAGTCAAGTATCAAAGATACCCATATCCGAGTACCTCGGATACATGGCTTTCCAAAACAAATATTCGGATCGATTGAGATGCGTTGTAACAGCGGATTCATACTATTTTCCTTTATTCATTCATTTCTTTAATTTTTCTGATTGCGAACTCTTGCATATCGTTAGCTGCTTGTTCAGCAGTTTTGGCACCGCCCAAAACCGCCTGGTAACTCGGACGCATCGCATCCCAGATAGCACGAAGTTCAGGAACAACCGGCATCGCTCTGCCGCGGTCAATCTGTAACTGCGAGTTCACCATTATTTCATCATTCTTGAAAAAAGGGTCTTCATACAATTCAATTAATGTCGGCATCGTGTTAAGCATTTTAGTTATTTCCATTTGTTGTTCAGGAGCGAGTAAAAATTTTAACAGTTTAATAACTTCAATCAATTTTTCTTTTTTAACATTTGCATTAATCGAATAACCCTTCGGCGAAACCATCGGGGCGCACCATAAACCGGTCTTAGTTATTTTGGGAAGAGGCGAAATTCCGATTTTAATACCTGCTTTTGCGTAGCTTGCCCACGACCAATCGCCGTTAATAATCATTCCGGCTTTTCCATCCTTGAATAAAAGGTCTGCAATATTGTAGTCGGCTTCATTAGGAATTATTTTGTGTTTATCGCGCAAGTCTTTAATAAAATTCAGTGCATCAACATTTGCCTGAGTGTTCAACGTCGGATTTCCATTCTCATCCATCACCCACCCGCCGAATCCGCTTAAGAATGGAACGAAGAAAAATGGTTCGGTATAATTCCAAACTAAACCATAACGTTCGGGCTTCCCATCTTTATTGAATACCATAATTCTTTTCGCCAGATCGATTAACTCGACATCGGTTTTTGGCGGCGTGGTTACTAAATCTTTGTTATAAACAAGTGTAAGATGATTGCCAAGCTTATCGGCAATCTGATAAAGTCCACCTTTGTAATGTGTTAATGCTTTCGGATTAAATTTATCGAGCCACTCCCGTTCAAATAAAGTGTCGAGTGGTAAAATAATATCCATCACTTGAAACGGACCCACTTGATCAGAAGGACCGTAAACCAAATCGGGACCCTGCCCTGCGATAGCCGCTATAATAAATCCTGAACGGAGTTCTTCGGTTTCTTTATAAAGCTGCTCAACACGAATATCCGGATTTTCTTTTCTGAAGCGCTCGAGCTGTGATTCTAAAATTTCCCGCTCATCTACACGCATCTGATGCCAGATTAAAATTTTAGGTCGCGGATCGTTATCTGAGCAGGAATAAATTAAAACTGCTGCCCCAATAACTATCAGAAGGAATAATATTTTTTTTAAATGAATCATAATTCTAAAACTAAACACTCGAACGGTTTAAAGTTCAAAACTAATTTTCCTTTTTCTATTTTCAAAATTCTGCCTGAAATCAAATCGGTCGTTCCATGCTTTTTTGTGGATAAATCCACATCAAGACTCACAGGTTTTTCGGGATTACCGTTTGCTGCAATAATAAGCCGCTTCCGATTCCTGCGTTCGAATACTACTAAATCCGGGTGTTGCGTCTGGTAAAATACAAAACTTTTCGGATTTGTGTTTGTAATCAGTTTGTGATGTTTTTTTCGAATTTCAGATATTTGTTGTATAAATTTAGTAAAATCATATTTAGAATTCCAATCGAATGCAAACTCGCTGAATAGCGGCAGCTTGTGCGATGGATATTCAAGCAAGTCTTCCGCCGAAAAACCGAGTCCGGTATTAATCGGAAAAGTCTCGCCAATCTCAAAACCATTATGGATGAAAGGAATGGCAGGAAGGAAATTATTTACCACCCAGGAATATTTCGAGAATTTAATTCCACCCTGCCGGGCTGCTGCCCGCGGAGTATTATGACTTTCGGGTGTAGCAAAAAAATGTATCGGATAACCATCGCACGAAAAATTATATAATATCTTTTTTAACCGTTCCGTATTGTGTTGATCGCCCCACAAATAACCGATAACAGCATTATATCCTTCGTCAACGCTTTTATTTGAAACAGAAAAATTCTCGTCCCAAAATACAAAGTCAGGATTAATCTCGCGTGCTTTGCTGATCATCCGATGTTTCAAATCCATCGGAAGAGCGTGCCCCATATCTATCATTACACCATCGATACCGAACGAACGTTGGTAATGCGGAATAATTCCTACGATTTTTTCCCAGAGCGGCTTGTTTATATTTTCAGGTTTCGATAAATGTTCGTCATACATCCGCACTGTGTTGTAACCGATATAATTGAAATCCGGATGCTGATGTAATTTTAAGTAAGTAACATCGCCCCAAGGGGGTTGTGTATCGTTGGGGGGCCAATCTGCGAATGCACCCGGAATCCGTACACGTGTTCCATCCTCTAAAATTCCAACATACCTGTTCCCTGCTTTATGAATCGTTTCTTTCTTCGGCGGGTCAGAAAACATTTCCCTGTAAATCTGATGCGGAGGAACAAGCTTATCGAACCTGTACTGACTGATTGCATAAAATATTTTTTCTAATTCTTCTTTTGAAAAAATCGGTGAACCGTATTTTGTTTCATCGGTCGAACGGGGTTCGCGGTCTTCAACATTCTCATTTATCCAGTAAAACCATTCAGGATGGTCTTTAACCCAGTCGCCATCCTTAGCCATCGTTCTAAAAACGAACTCGACAACTACCCGTATTCCAAGTTTGTGTGCCGCCTCGACAAACGCAGCAAATTCTATATCAACGCCGACTCCGATGTTTGGCTCGGCAAGGTTAGTATCGATTTCATACGGATTTTTTATTGCATAAGGCGAGCCGAGTGTTCCTTTATTCCCATCAACTCCAATCGAAGTAATGGGAAGGAGATGGATAGTATTCACTCCCAACGATTTATAATAAGGCAAAAGCGCAATCGCTTTCATAAACGTTCCGGTTTCGCGGAAGCCCTCCGAATTAACAGGCAAATCGATGTTGCCATTATGACTGTGATTGAATGCTGTTCCGGTTCGTGCGAATAAATTGTAAATTACAGCATCTTTAGTCCAATTGCCCTGTTTGGTAGTTTGTATTTTGTGCGATTTATATTTTTTTACATATCTTACGGAGTCCAAGAAAAATTTATACGGATGAACTCTCACAGCCCTCCGTCCTGAGTGCTGTTGCATTACCCATTGAGCCGGAACAGAATAATTAAATTTTTCCTTTTTTGTTAGAAGATATTTTTCATAAAGTATCTCCTCGAGCAGCAATAGATTCGAGATATGTTTCATACTTACACCCCTGAATAAATTTGCTTACAAATTATTAAAACGAATTGTTAATTACAAATCGGTGGAACTTGAAACAAACAAAAACTTTATGTAATTTGAATGGTAATTTTTGAATAAACTTTTAGGAGACTTATAATGGATTTGAAGAAGATACAAACAGTTTTGCGTAAACGTGGAATCGACGGATGGTTGTTTTACGATTTCCATAATCGTGATCAACTGGCATACCGGATACTCGGACTGAATTCAACCAGAATGGCAACGCGACGCTGGTTTTATTTTATACCCGCAAAAGGCGAACCCCGCAAATTAGCTCACAGCGTCGAAAAATTTAAACTCGATCCCCTCCCCGGCAAAAAAGAAGTTTATTTACCTTGGGAACAGCAGCATGCGCTTCTTAAAAAAATGTTAGGTCCGAAAAAGAAAATTGCTATGCAATATTCTCCAAAAAATAATATCCCATACATCTCGATAGTCGATGCCGGAACAATCGAACTCGTAAAAAGTTTCGGGCATCAGGTAGTATCGTCGGCTGATTTGGTAACTGAGTTCGAAGCGTTTATAGATGAAAAAGGTTATCGTCTTCATCTTCAAGCATCAAAAATAATAGATAGAATCCGCGAGGAAGCTTTCGAGCTAATCGGAAAATCGGTAAAAGAAAAATTGAATTTGACCGAATACGATGTTCAGCAGTTTATATTAAAGCGATTTAAAAAAGAAGGATTAGTTACACACAATGCCCCAATCGTCGGAACGAACGATCATCCTGCCAACCCGCATTTTGAACCGACACCGCAAAACGCCCGCAAGTTCAAAACAGGCGATACAGTATTAATTGATTTATGGGCGAAGAAAGATGTGCCCAATGGAATTTATTATGATATAACTTGGGTCGGATACATAGGCGTTAATCCGCCGCCAAAGTATGTCGAGATATTTAATGTAGCAAAGAACGCACGCAATGCTGCGGTGAAGTTTGTTCAGGAAAAATTTGCAAAAAAGAAACCTTGCTTCGGGTGGGAAGTGGATGATGTATGCCGTAATGTTGTGAAAAAAGCCGGCTACGGAAAATATTTTGTCCATCGAACCGGTCATTCAATCGGCGTTGAGGTTCACGGCAACGGTGCAAATATCGACAACCTCGAAACAAAAGACGAACGTCTGTTAATGCCGGGATCTTGTTTCTCGATTGAACCGGGAATTTATTTAGAAGGCGAAATGGCGGTACGAAGTGAACTTAATATGTTCATCAAGCATAACGGTGAAGCAATCGTAACCGGCGAAGTACAGAATGAAATCGTTTTAATATAAAACAAAAGGAGTTACTGTGGCTATTCAAAAACAGATTGATTTTTTAAGGACAGGTTTTCAGAAACAGTTCTGGGTAGCAAATATTATGGAACTATTTGAGCGGCTTGCTTACTATGGTCAGGCGGCTGTCTTGAGTATTTTCTTACGCGACCATCTGCACTTCGATGAGTTCGAAGCCGGCAAACTTTCTTCAATATTTGGCGGATTAATTTATTTCCTGCCGATTTTTGCGGGCGCTTTAGCTGATAAATTCGGTTTCCGGAAATCGTTCACTTTTGCTTTCTTTGTTTTAGCAATCGGTTATTTTCTAATCGGCGCAACGGGCATTCCCCCGTTTTCCGATTTGATTGCGAAAGAACATCTCTTTTGGACTTTAACAGCCATTTTAATTTTCACAGCCATCGGTGGCTCATTTATTAAGCCCGCAGTTTTAGGGACGGTATCCAAAACCACAACTCCTCAATCGAAATCACTCGGCTATGCGATTTATTATATGCTTGTAAATGTTGGCGGTGCACTCGGGCCATTGATTGCATATTTAGTTCGCGACAGCATCGGAATCAGCTACGTCTATTTAGTTTCAGCAATTTCTTGTGCTCTTATGTTCGTTAGTACATTAATATTTTTTAAAGAACCGGGCGGAACTGAAGATGCACCCGGCGGTTTACTCAAAGAAAAATTATCTAACCTGATTTATGTACTTAAAAACTTCCGCTTCATTACTTTCTTACTTATCTTCTCGTTGTATTGGATAATGTTCTGGCAAATTTTTATTATCATTCCGTACTTTATACGAGATTTCATTTCAAAAGATGTACCCTTCGAGCTTGTTGAATCAACAGGTGCATGGAGTATAATCTTCCTTCAAGTTTTAGTCAATCGCTTGACCGTCAAGCTATCTCCTATCACTGCAATTTCAACGGGGTTCGCTTTATCAGCGTTAACTTGGATAATTATTTACACGAATCCTACTTTATGGGTTATTGTTCCTGCGCTCGTAATCTTTGCGATCGGCGAAATGACGCAAGCCCCCCGATATTATGAATACATCGCTAACCTTGCACCCAAAGGACAAATCGGACTTTTCCAAGGTTACGCATTTTTACCGATAGCGATGGGCTGGGTGTTCGGCGGAGCTTTCGGCGGTTACATTTACAAGGTGTTCGCAAAAGAAGCCGGTACACCCGATATGATCTGGCTGATACTTGCCGGTGTTGGTACGCTTGCAGCTATTCTAATGTGGATTTATAACAAGTTTGTTGCTCACGAAAAAACAGCGACTGCGACAGTGAAAAATTAGGCATCACTTTTTTAAAAATAATTTAAATATGTCTCCATTGCCTGCGACGAGTAAATTTTTTATTAAAAGCTTAACGGGTTTGATGAAGAAAACTGAAATAATTTTCTTCAAACCATACAACGGTTTAACAATCCCGGATTTGCGTGATTTTTTCGGAATAAAAAGTGAGAAGGAAATATTTTCAACTGAACTCCTAAATGATATAAGAAAGAATAAAAATACTTTTGATATCGTTTCCATCAACGGGGTAAATGCTCTCGTGTCGAAGAAGTTTTTTACTAACTATCTTGCATTAATTTTGGAGCGGAGTGCAAAGAACGCAGTATATAAACAACTCTCCATAAAAAAGTACACGAAATTTGAGAGAGATTTATACGAAGCAATTTTAAAGCAAGCCCCCATCTCACGAAAGTCAATAATGTTTTTGTTCGGATTATCGGGCAAGAAGGGACGCAAACTTTTGGATGATGCGTTACTAAAATTATGGGAGAGATTATGGATAACGCGTGTTAGTTTTCAGAAAGATGAAGGCGCGGTATGGCAGGCAGTTGTTGATTGGGATAAAATTTCCATTCGGAGAGCTTTAAAAACCGGCAGAGAGGTTGCCATAAAAGAAATCGTTTTAGCTATCATCCGAAGCGGCAAAGTAATTACGCGCCCGCAAATCCGGCGGTTGCTGAAAGGAGTTGCTCCGGCAGAAGAAGTTGATAGTGTGATAACTGCCCTGTTAATTAAAAAATTTATTGAAGTTCATCCATCAATTATTATAAACGGGAAGAAAGCTCTTGTCCCTATTGGAAGTATAAAAAAATCTGAGTCCTCCCGAAGACTCAGACAATAAACTGAGGGCTGCTTAAACTAATAGGGATCCACCCTGTCGCTGCTTAGAAACAGCAATCTGTTTATTTCAATGGCGCTCTACAGTATATATCCTTACATTTGGGGTTGGTTGCAGAAAATTATGATGAACATTTTTAACATTTTTTTATTTTTGTTGAATATGGGTTGTTTTCGAAGTATTTTACACGAAACCGTAACGCAACATTTACCAAACTAATTAACACCGGCACTTCTACAAGCGGTCCGATTACTGCCGCAAAAGCTTCACCCGAATTGATTCCAAAAACTGCTATCGCCACGGCAATGGCTAATTCAAAATTGTTGCTCGCCGCAGTAAACGAAAGGGTTGCAGTCTTCGAATAATCCGCTCCGATCTTTCTTCCCATATAGAACGAGACAAGAAACATTATCACAAAGTAGAACAGAAGCGGAATTGCAATACGAATTACATCGAGCGGAATTTTTACAATGTATTCACCTTTCAAGGAGAACATCACAAGTATCGTGAACAATAATGCAATCAGTGTAATCGGACTGATTTTAGGAATGAATTTCTTTTCATACCATTCTTTACTTTTGAATTTAAGCAGAAAAAAACGAGTGAACATTCCGGCAATGAAAGGAATGCCGAGATATATGAAAACACTTTCGGCAATCTGCCCGATTGTAATATCTACTGCAAATGTTTTCAAACCTAACCAAGATGGTAAAACAGTTAAGAATACATAAGCATAAACTGAAAAGAAAAGTACTTGAAAAATAGAGTTGAACGCAACCAAACCGGCAGCATATTCAGTATCCCCTTTCGCAAGTTCATTCCACACTATTACCATAGCGATGCAGCGTGCTAAACCAATCAGTATTAAACCAGCCATATAATGCGGGTAGTCTTGAAGAAAAATTATTGCAAGAACGAACATTAAAATTGGTCCGATGATCCAATTCTGAACCAGCGATAAAGAAAGGACTTTGACATTCTTGAATACATCGCCGAGTTCTTCATACTTAACTTTTGCAAGCGGTGGATACATCATTAAGATAAGCCCGATTGCAATAGGAATGTTGGTGGTTCCACTTTGAAATGAATTCCAGAAGTTCACGATAGATGGAAATAAATAACCGAAAAAAACTCCGATGATCATTGCAGAAAAAATCCACAGAGTTAGATATCTATCTAAAAAAGAAAGCCTTTTGGCTATGACTTCTTTTTTGTCCGTTATGGTAAACATATCTTTCCTAAAACCGTTGCTTCGGAAGTACCCGTTGCATTAAGAACATTTGCAGGATTTTCCGAAATCGTTTCATTCGCCAGAACCGCAAAACAGATTGCCTCTTTTGCATCCGATAAATATCCAACATTTTCAACCGGCTTTACAATTATGGGATGGAAATACATCTTTAAAGAGTTCATTAAATATAAATTATGAACTCCTCCGCCGCTTACAATTATCTCATCAAGCTTCACTTTGTTTTTAATGAACTTCAAATATGAATCATAAATTGTAATGGCTGTAAATTCGGTTACAGTAGTGATTATATCTTCAGTAGAAATATTTTTAATTTTTCCTAAAATTTTTTCAACAAACTCATCTCCGAACATTTCTCTGCCTGTTGACTTAGGTGATTGCTGTGTAAAATATTTTCCCTTCAACATCCAACCTAATAAAGCAGTGTCGAGCCTTCCTCTACTTGCAACACGTCCCGATTTATCGAACGGCTTATTGAACAATCTTCTCATAATATTATCGATAATCATGTTTCCCGGTCCTGTATCGAATGCAAAGACATTATTCAAGGATGCATTTTTAGGTCTGCCTGTGCGTTGCACGCAGACAGGTATGACTGTGATGTTAGCAATTCCACCGATATTCAACAGTCCCCGGTTATGCTTATTTGATCGGAACATAATGTAATCGAAATACGGAACGAGCGGAGCGCCGCTGCCTCCAACCGCAACATCGGAAACTCTGAAATCACCTACGGTTACAATTCCTGTTCGTTTTGCAATCACTGTCGGGTCGCCGATTTGCAGTGTTGCTCTGATGGATTTACCGAACATCTTAATTTTCCCGGGTAGGTGCGAAATCGTCTGTCCGTGAGTTCCAATCAAATCAATATTTTGTTTACCAAATGTGGATTGCGCTTTTTGAATAATTCTCATCGCAGCATCAGCGAAGTACTCACCGAGTAGTATGTTTAAACGAGTAATGTCATCGAGCCGGGCTGTTCTAACGTCCGAATTTTTAAGTATATATTTTTTTAAAGAATGGGAGTATGGATAGGTTTCAAAAGCGATTTGACGAAGTTTTGTTTTCACTCCGCTATTTTTGATTTCTACTAAAACAGCATCTATCCCGTCGGCAGAAGTTCCCGACATCAAACCGACGACCAATTTAGTTTTCTTTTTCATTTCTTTTTGAATAAAAATTTCTTTAATATCTGAAGTTACGCAGAACAGTCATTCTGAACGAAGTGAAGAATCTTAAACCTCAATTTTGAGCTGTTTTTAGATGTTTCGCTTCGCTCAACATGACAAAAAGTCGATTCTGCGTAACTTC
>JAUXOG010000127.1 GCA_030682385.1 Bacteroidota bacterium | reverse complement strand
TCCATTCTAAGTAATGATACCCGGAAAAAATAGATGCGTTATCAGGTGGGGAAAGAAGGACTGGAGTTGCGGGTATTCCGAAAGGTATCGGTGTACCAATTATTCTGAGATAAGCAACAAAATTACTATACGGACAAGAATTAATACCCACCCTACACCAACGATTACCCAGGCGACTTTTTTAGCGATTTGTGCTATGATAAGTATTATTGTAATTATCGCCAGGAGGCCGATTGGGTCTGTCAATTGATATAAGGTGTTAGCGTTTGGAAATATCACTATAATGCCCTCAACAATTTTGTGACCGAAGAAATTAGCGGTTGTATAAACAAATTCTAAAATTAACGATAAAATATCTTTCTGTGTATTATTTGGTTGCATTGTTTTATTGACCTCATATATTATTATTTCTTTAGACATTAAAAGCGAAATATTATCACTATTGTTTTTATAACGACCTTTTGTCCATTCAAAACAACTTAATACAATTATAGATAGCTCATCCTCGAATACGGCTTGATGCCTGCTAAAAAATTCTCTTTTTGAAAATCATAGGAGTTATATTAAAATAATTGTTTCCTAAGTTTTTAAAATCCTTTGGAATAATTTCTCACATTCTGCCATTAATCTTTATGAATTTTATATTTTAATGACTGATTAAATAATTGTTTTAGCTGGTTCCGCAGCTTTTTCCTTAAAACTCTCACTAATCATTTTTTCTACTTCATCTCTATGTTTTCCATATTTTTGTTGAGATTCGAAACGAACTTTATCGGCAATTATTTCATCATATTTGGTAGTGTCGAGAATTGTTCTCAACGTAAAAGCAGGAGTCGGTTGACCTTTTACCAGGGTTGATATATATGCATACCAATTTGGCAGGTTAAGTAAATCATATTTATTGAATACGGGATAAAATTCTTTTTCTAGCTTTTCAGCATCCAACTGCCCAAGCCTGAAACTAATTATTGTACCAACATTACCTAATACCGAATCCACAATTTTTTGTTCAACTTGGGAAACAAATTGATTTGCGAGTATTAAATTTACGCCAAACTTTCGCCCTTCGGAGAGAAGGGTGATGAAATTCTTTGTAGCTATGCTTTGAAATTCATCGACATAAATATTAAAACTACGGCGTCCTTTCGGCGAAGACTTAATTCTTTCCATGGCTGCCGCTTGAATTTTACCCATCAATACCATCCCCAAAAATTTTGAGTTGGTCTCACTCAATTCACCTTTGGCTAAATTTACTAACAAAATTTTTCCCTCATCCATTATTTGAAGAATATCTATGGTTGACCTTCTCTGACCAAAGATATTCCTAAGCATCGGATCAAAAACAAAAGAATCGAACTTACTGCCTATATATGAGCCCATCGAGGAGTAATCACTTCCCCATCTGGTATAATCTATCTGAGGTAAAACATTGGTGATCCAACGTTCTAGATATTGATCTTGAATCTTTAATGGAACCCAACGTTTCCAAAAATTCTTTCCCTGAAAGATTGAATGAAAATCCAGCAAAGTCCCGGGTAATTGGAGATCCGACATTACAAGTAAGAGGTTCATCTTCATATGCTGCCAAAAAACTGGACCCGTAATCTGACCTGCTGAGGTAGACCCGTATTCATCTTCTATTAATTTTTGAATTATTGCGGCCATTTCTTGAACAATAAAGTAGCGCTCATTCTCAGATTTTAACTCCAACATATTCAATCCGATTGGATATTCAATTTCAGTTGGATCTATTACTACAACATCTTCTTTACGCTGTTCAGGTATTTTCCCTAAAATTTCTTTGAACAAGTCACCGTGTGGATCAATAACACACAAGCCCTCTCCTTCATTAATATCTGATAATATCATACTTTTCAGGATGGTCGTCTTACCGGTTCCAGTTTGACCGACAACATACATATGCCGACGCCGGTCATCTTTAGATATTCTTATTGGTTGATCATTTGTCAAGAGATCGCCAACACCTATTAATGTTCCTTCGTCGGGGAGGTTTTTAGGAATTGGCCTTGAGCGCCAATTTCTTGTTTCAATACCGGCTAATTCACCGTCAATTGATTGAGGTAGACGAAATGCATATCCGGCTTCAAGAGAATCGAATAGATACAGAAGTATATTCGCACTTTCTGGAATTAATGATGAAGCATTTCTTTGTACCTCGATATTATTCAAAGATTCTACTGCATGTTTAAGCGCTTTACCTTTTAACTCTTGAGTTTCATAACCTCCAGTGAAATATTTATATATATTTTCTTCGAGCCATAGTGGTTTCCCTCCAGCAGGTTCTGTTATAATAGCTGCCAGTGTATCTATGATTTGATTTGATATTTCATTCTCAGCAGCTACTTGAACTTGCATTAATGCCGAGTTATCCCGTAGTCCAAATAATAATTTTGTTAGATGTCTTTGATAAGTCCGTGCTTGTTCCTGCAATGTTGGATATAGATTTTGTAAATCATCAAGAGCTCGGTCGATGCCAATCTGGGCAAATCGTTCACAAGCAATAATTTGACCTTCGAGGAATTGTGCTACTTCATTTGGAAGTTTAGTCGGCTGCAACGTACAACTTATCAGAACAGGATCTGGTTCATGTAAAAGTAACTTAAAAAGGTGTTCATAATTTCCTTCACTTCTATGGTAAGGATAAATATACGTAATCGAATCTTGCAGTTTCTTGTTTTTTTTCTGATTATCGACAGACGAAAATCCCATTCTTTGTTTCTTCTGTTTCAAAGAATCTAAAGATAATATATCACATCGCCGTTTTATTTCTGTTGAATATTTTACTTTAAACGGATTTAAGTAGAACTGTATTTTCTCGCTATCAGCAAGGCGGAATTTATGCTCCTCGAATGTTGAGTCAATCATATTTAGTAGTTGTTTCGCATATCTAGCCGCCTTTTCATCAGAGCTTTCTATCATTCTGCATACAATACCTATTACGATTCTTCCACGTGTGTATAGTAGCGGATCGGGTTGTGAAATTATCCTCATATCATAAATTATTTTATCATCCAATGGATTAATAAGGCAATTCAAAAAATCGATTTGATGATGGAAGTGTAGTTGAGTATATTTTTCGGCTGGAATCTCAAGCGTGGAGCGAGATATCATGTAGGATAATTCACAACAGAAATAGAATGAATCTCCGAATTTATGAATATATTTTGTTTTATTCATGCAATACCTATTTATTTGACATTACAAACTTAATATTATATGGTTTAAATAGTGTTATGTGAAAATAATAATATTCATGGAAGAAAAAAAGAATCTTACCTGTCGTGAATTCATAATAACTTTTAATGAATGTGTGATAACTTTGATTTTTTTCCTCTCGGAGATAAGTCGGATATATACTATTCATTATGTAGGGTTCTCGCAATGAAGTATCTGATGCGCTGAGCGAAGATCCCGCTCTGTTTTTTAGGAGCGGGGCAACTTGTCCCGACGCGGTCGGGATTACTTTTTAATCAAGATTAACGGTCAAACACATGAAGTAAACAATTACACCCGAACAGACCAAACATGTCAAGGAACAAAAAGTCGAAATTGTATTAATTGAAAATATTAATAGAACGGTTTTATTCCTTAAAGGATACTAGGGCTGCACCATAATTCTCAGGAACAAGCAAAGCGCCGGACTCCTTGAAATATGCAGTCCAGAAATCTTGAATCATGGCAAATCGTTTACTATTTTTTGCTGAGGCACCTATCACATATACTTTCACATTCGATAAGTTTGGCATTCGCCCATTCTGCTTTTCAGTTTCAACGATATTCATAATGCTTTGGGGAGTTATATTTTTAACTTCAAAGTTGTACGTATCTGAATCTTCGATCATATCGGAAAGGATCACAAGAATCCTTTTTTGTCTCGTAAAAGAATTAAAAACTCTTTCAGCAACTCGCAATGAACTCAAGATATCTGTGTGTAAGATTCGTCTATTAGTTCGAGTTAATACTGAATCTACGATGTTATACAGTGAATCTTTAATGTTTTTCAATTCTTGATTTGCTTTACGCAGCTCTGCATTCATGAAAAGTTGAGTGTCGTGTTTGAAAACGATTGGTGAAAACTCATATTTAATACAAAGTGTTGGCTCAATAACCGATCTTTGGGTTATTAATCCGACTACTAATACATCACCATGGGTTATTTCCTCCAGTATGGTTTTGAAATTTTCTGAATATATCTTCCTGATCTCAGGATTAACGGTACTTTCAGAGAGATCTGTGAGAACACAAACAACTTTTCCTGTGGTTTCTGTTGATGCCGATTGATTATCAGCAGACTTTTTGCAAGAGAACATAGTAAGACAAATTATCGAGAGAATAGAAAAATATAAAATCTTCATACCTTTTCCCCCGCTATGTTACCTTCTCTAAAATCATGGCAATCCCAATCTAAGTTAACCATGCTATCCGGTATTGTAAGCGGGATGGGTTCCTTTTTAAAACACTCAGGGATATCACCGCGAACTTTGAGGTTTGATGCTCTGTAGGCAGCGACTAACCATTCGCCAAGTTCTTTTCGTATATGAATTTCCTGTAAATAGCGTTGATGGCTTTTTTCGCGATGTTGCCTTAATTGCTGATACTTCAATTCAGCCTGTTTTAATTCTTCACCTGCCATTTTCGCCTCCCCGGATTCTTTCTTCAATCGTTTCAGTGCTTCTTTATAACGTTTCAAAACATTTTTATATTCCGCATGATTAGGATGGTTTCCTTCATACGAGATAATAACAGCGATGAAGAAAATAGCAACATTGATAATTACAAAAAGAATTGTTGCCTGCTGTGGAGAAAGAGAAATTCCTAGAAGTTCATACGATTGGATAGCTTCGAAGAATTTAGCCCTTAAAAAAGCGACAACTCCCAACGTTGCGAGCATAACGATTGGCATTGCGATAAGCAAAGCAATGTCCGTTGTCGACTTAATTTCTTGGCGGAGTGATTTACCGAAGAAATGTGCTAATAGGGGTACGGCAAAACACATCGCAGACGCCATAATGTAAGTTTCGATTCTATCAGCACCAAAGAGAGAAAAGACTAAACCGTTTAATGGAAATTCTACAATCCCTATAATAATCATCCAAAATAAATGCCAGCTTGGATTGAGAGCTGGTGCCGGTAATTCCTGATATTTATTACGCGCCGTTTCGTATTCTTTCGACACCTCATTTTCTTCGCCTGCCTCCTTGTCGTACTTTTCTTTCCTTTGCCTTAGGTATTTGAGAACTTTACAATATTCGGGTTTTAATTTCTTATCCAATTCTTTCCATTCATTGGCGATGTGTGCGCCATCATTTTCACAACCCTGAATGATCTCCGTTTCAAATTGCGCGGGCATCTGTTGGTCGGTTTTGGGTTCCATCGGTTTGGCTTCCTTGAACGGCCAAAACTTCCATTTCCAATTGCGTCCATCTTTTTTACCTCGCCTTGTTACTTTACGATAAGTGTAAACATAAGGTTTTATCATCATTGGTTATGTTCTCCTTCTTTAATGGTTAATTAAAATTAAGGTAAATATAAATATCTTATACATCTGTGATTTTTCTTAAGGAAAAGCATTCAAGTCCTGGAATAAATCCTTTGTATAAATAGGTTCAAAATTCATATTCAACATCCATTGAAAATAATGTAATAATATACTACAATAGTAGGCTTAATGCCAATATCTACATAACAAAAAGTGATATCCAATGGATTGATAACCATACCGCAATGGAACGTAAGTAAAACTAAATATTAACCACGACTCGATAAATTGACAACACTTAAAGTTCCAAATTTCAATTCCTTTTTGAGCCAAAGGCTCATCAGCCACTGGCTGAAAAGCTAATCCCCGATTTCATTCGCTTCGCTCTTTCAACGGGGCAAGCAGGTCACTCAACTTACCTTCGCAATTGCACTTGCCGCACTTTCATCGCGTTTCAATTCCTTTTAAAGCACGTCAGGTCATTCAACGTTAATTCCATCATCAACAACAACTTCTAAAAAAGAGTTTCAATTCCTTTTAAAGCACGTCAGGTCATTCAACAATTGAATCACTGTGTAGTGATACACCAACTGATAAAGAGTTTCAATTCTTTTTAAAGCACGTCAGGTCATTCAACGTGCCGAAGGATGGTTCGCCATTCCACGGTGGCAAAAGTTTCAATTCCTTTTAAAGCACGTC
Organism: Bacteroidota bacterium; assembly: GCA_030682385.1. Taxonomy (GTDB): domain Bacteria; phylum Bacteroidota; class Ignavibacteria; order UBA10030; family BY39; genus JASEGV01. The sequence goes on along the minus strand of JAUXOG010000127.1, from coordinate 2,289 downwards.
AGGTCATTCAACACAACTTCTTAAAAACGAGCGGCGAGTTTGAATTTGAGAAGTTTCAATTCCTTTTAAAGCACGTCAGGTCATTCAACAGAACATTCTCATTAACAAACCCAATAACATAAAGAGTTTCAATTCCTTTTAAAGCACGTCAGGTCATTCAACCTCTATTCCTATAGTTCCAGTAGATGTTATTGAGAAGTTTCAATTCCTTTTAAAGCACGTCAGGTCATTCAACTGCACGGCTACAATTTATTAAATTTCAATGAGATAGTCAAGCATTTTCTGCGGTGAAATATTTTTTTTTAAATTACCTGTTTTTTTTATGAATTTTGCAATTCTTCAAGAAATCAACTGGTTATTGATACATCATTTTAAAAAATCTGTGCCAAAATATCTTTATAAAACACCTATAACCTATTGTAACATAAGCAATTAACTGAAATTTCAAGACTTTCGGGTCTAATTTTTAGTTCCACTACAGATTTTACACTATGTAGAACAAAGGATCAATAGTTAAAGGATTTTTTCCTATTATTATTGCCTTTTTTATACAACTACTGCATACACCATAAATTCTAATCCCATCACCCTGCTCAATTAATTCTTCAAATTCATTTAGCTTTTTTATTAATTGTTGTTGCTGCTGTTTGGTTAACCTAAATTCAAATACACTATTCAGCACACAATAACCGTGGTTTAGTAATAAATTTCGCAGTTTAGTTCTTGTTTTATCTTTTTTAATCTGATAAACTACTATAGTAAGCATTTCAAGTTTTTAATTTTGTGGCGGAATAGTATTTGATTTCATCTCTCAGATATTGAAGAAGCTGTTGTACCTGTAAATCTAAACATCTTCTATAATCAACTTTATAACCACTCTGCTCATGATTAACTTTCTGATGCATTTTTAATTCGAAATGTTTTATGAAAATTTTTCTCGCATTATTGGTTAAATAACAGGGCGTGTTTGGTTCTTTTGCAAAGTAAAAATCATTATGCGATAATATTTTATGATTCATTATGTGCAGTACAAATATATCTACTAAGAAACGGAATTCTTCAATCAAATCGCTAACTAAAGCAGGATGACCTGAGCGGATGGCATGAAAGAAACCGCAGTACGGACTTAAACCCCGCACTTTTACGAAAGAATAGATATTGCTTGCCAATAATGTATAACCAAAACTTAGTAAGCTGTTAACCGGATCAAGAGGCGGACGTTTGGTTCTTAAAAATTTTTCAGTATAAAACCCTTTTTCTTTGTTAAAGAGTCTTCCGTAAGCTTTAAAGTATGAAACTGCTGCAACGCCCTCGTATCCCCTTACATCATCAATTGAAGCACACTTTTCGATACGCTTGATTATTCGTCCAAGTTGTTCGATCATGTGAGTTATTTTTTCATCCTGTAATTTTCGTGCATATCTTTGTAATAATGTTCTTTGATTATTTATTTTTGAAGTAATAATTTCTTTCGTAAAAGAGAGTGTGATGTTTGAATCTAAAGTTCTAAATAACTGAAGTCTCTCGTTTTCGGCATCATTCGAGAATGTTGACTCAAGCGTTCCATAATATTTACCTCTAGACGAGAGTAATATTATCGGAATTTTTTTCATCAAACAATAATGCATCACCGCCGGACTAATTGTACAATTTCCAAAAATGATTATTTGCGAAACTTTTATAGCGGGCAGTTCAAGTAATTCTGTACCATCTTTAGTTATTATAATTCTTTCACTCTCTTTTTTGATTATTGAACCCTGCTCCTGGATGTACAAAGTCCGATTCATAGAGGTTACCTGAGGCGGTATCTGAAAGTCTACTTTATCGCCTTCGTACACAGATTCGTCTTCAATTTCGTACTCTTCAGTACAAAGTTCCTTTTCAATTTCAGCTTCTACAGGTATTTCAGCAATTTTTTCTTTCGATGTTTGTAATTCTAAAAATTGGTTCAGCGAAACCTTTTTATCGTTTAAGGCTTTTAAAAACGCCTCACCTAAAGTGCTTGATTTTAATTTTCCCTCCGTAAGTTCATTCTCCACTGGAGAATAAATTCGCTCTTTTTTTGTAAGTTCATCTATCGTTGTTAACGATTCAACAGATAAACCTTTTTTCTTGTTATTTAGGATTATACGATTCTTACTCTTGGCAGTGGATGGGACAATTAACGAGTTTAGAAAAATGTATCCAAGATATTTAAATCCTTCGCTGAAGTTTGTAACTTTGGTTTTTTCGGGATGTAATTCGAGTTGAAATTCTTTCAATAATTCTTTAGTGATTTCGAGCGCCTCT
>JAUXOG010000125.1 GCA_030682385.1 Bacteroidota bacterium | reverse complement strand
TCCATTGCCCCATTTTTTCATTGATTCATTGATACAATTTTTCAATACCCAGTTAAATTTCCGATTTATTACACATCTAAATCATATTCAGAAATCGTAAGTTTGTTGCTTACTTCACTTCCAAAATCCCGGTATTCTCGTCTTGCACTTTCCACAAAAACCATCGGCTAAATTATTTTGCAGCACCCGAAAACCCATCCGCTCAATTAATAGTTGATTGCAGGTGGGACAGTATGTATTTTCGCCTCCGCCGACCCGACCGGGTAAATTACCCGCATAAACGAAATTAAGTCCTGCGGTTTTTCCAATCTCTGAAGCACGCATAAGCGTCTTTGTCGGTGTGCTCGAACGGTCAGTCATTTTATAATCAGGGTGAAATGCAGTTACATGCCAAGGGATATCGGGCGAAACCGAGACTAAAAACTGAGCAATCTGTTTTAGCTCGTCATCAGTATCATTAAAACCGGGGACTATTAAAGTTACAACTTCGACCCAAAAATTTTTCTCCCTTGCTGATTTAATTGTATCGAGAACGTGCTGCAGCACTCCGCCTAACTCGCGGTAACGTTTGTCGTTGAATCCCTTCAAATCTATCTTAAACAAATCGAGATGTGGTTTCAGATAATCTAAAACTTCAGGAGTTCCGTTCCCATTCGATACGAATGAGGTTACGAGTCCGTAGCGTTTTGCAATTTTAAAAATTTCGACTGCCCACTCGGCAGTAATCAGCGGCTCGTTGTAAGTGCTTGTAATAACTTTTGCCTTATTTGTGTGTGCTAACATCACAATATCTTCGGGAGACATTACTTCGATACGTGCTGTAGAATGCGGGTCGCGGAGTGTTTGCGAGGTTAACCAGTTTTGACAAAAGCTGCAGTGATAATCGCAACCAACCATACCAAAACTTAGTGCAGAAGAACCGGGAAGTGCGTGAAAGAAAGGTTTCTTTTCTATCGGGTCTAATTGTAAACTATTTACGTATCCGAATGGAACGAACAAATTTCCTGATTCATTGAAACGGACTTTACAAATCCCATCGCTGCCCGGTTTAATTTTACATCTATGCCCGCATGCAAAACATTCTACCCAACTGTCATCTGATTTTTTACAAAGGTCGCTTTCTTTCGTACGACTTTTTAAAATTTCTTTTAGAGATAGATTAACAGTCATTGAAATAATATCAGAATAGTTTATAGATTGGATCGACGAGAGAGAAAGTGAGATATCCAATCAAACCGGAAATCGGAATAGTTAAAATCCAAGCCCACACAATTTTACCGGCAAGCGCCCAGCGAACAGCACTTAACCTTCTTGTAGCCCCTACACCCATAATTCCACCGGCGACAGTATGCGTAGTGCTGACAGGAATTCCGGCGATAGCAGTTCCTATAAGTACAAACGCCCCGGCAGTTTCGGCACAAAAACCGCCCATCGGTTGAAGGTGGGTTAAACGCATCCCCATAGTTTTAACTACTTTCCAACCGCCGTACATTGTACCCGCAGCAATTGTCAAGTGTGCTATAATCACTACCCAAAAAGGGACATAGAATGTATCGCCTAAGTAACCACCGGTATAAAGTAAGATTGCTATGATACCCATAGTTTTTTGTGCGTCGTTTGTGCCGTGGCCCAAACTAAAAGCAGCAGAAGAAATCAACTGACCGACTCTAAAAAATTTATTAACTTTCGAAGGATTTTTTTTCTTAAATATCCACACCACTAAAACCATCAATAAGAAACCGAGTACCATTCCAATTATTGGTGAAAGAACAATAAAAATAGCAACTTTTGTGAGTCCGTGCGAAACTAATGCGGCAAAACCTGCTTTACTAATTGCGGCGCCAGCTAAACCACCAATCAACGAGTGCGAAACGCTTATCGGTAAACCGTAATAAGTGCATACATGAGTCCAGAGAATTGCACCTATCAGGGCGCATAAAATCAATTCGTGATTCACGATGGATACATCGACAATACCTTTACCGATTGTTGTTGCAACGCTAACACCGAAACCGAATGCAGCAGCGAAATTGAAAAATGCAGCCCATAACACTGCGAGCTTCGGCGAAAGCACTCTTGTTGAAACGATAGTAGCGATGGAATTAGCCGCATCGTTCATGCCGTTTAAAAAATCAAAAACAAGTGCAACAATTATTATAAATATTGTAAATTCGAGCATAGAATTCTTTCTTAAGAGTTTTTAATGACTATACTTTCGATAGCGTTAGCAGCGTCCTCGCATTTATCAGTAGCCATTTCTAATCCAACGAGTATTTCTTTTATTTTAATCAGCTCAATCGGGTCTTTACAATTTCTAAACAAATCGGCAACTGCGTGTTCAAAAAGGTCGTCGGCTTTGTTTTCGCAACTGTTGATATGAACGCAAGCATCGTGGATTTTAGCTTTATTATCCATATCGCGTAAAAGAGGTACCGCTTTCCCCAGTTCCGTTATCGATTCATTTAAAGTGTGAACAATCTGTAATCCTGCCTCAGGAAAATTGTTTATTTCATACAAAAAAATTCTTTTTGAAATCCCTTGAATATGATCCAGCACATCATCAATAGATGAAGTAAGCATGTGTATGTCCTCACGATCGAACGGAACTACAAAGGATGCACTCAGTTCACGAAAAATTCTATGGGTTATCATATCCCCTTCGTGTTCGATGTCTTCAATTTTACGAAGTTTTTGTTTTGATTCGTCTGATAACGGGAAATGAAAAGCTTCCTCAAGAGTTTTTCCGCCAACCATTAAGTTTTGAACGTCTTCTTCGAAAAGTTTAAAAAAATTATCGTGACGCGGTACGAGCTTTTGAATGAATTTATTGAAGTTCATAATATTTTTTATGTTTTGTTTATTTGTTTTTTGAATTGTTAAATTTTTTCTATCGGATGTTTATCTATCAGATAATCGAGCCACTTATTTGAAAGTTTCTCGAGTACACTGTTTACTTTTAAACGTGAATTAAGATTCTGAAAATCTACTTCATCTAAATGCTGGTCTTGGTTGAAGCAAGTAAATACAGGTTTTGTTTCCGTTCCGGTTACAGGGTCGACGTGGCGGATCAAGCACTGGGCGCAAACTTCTTTCATCATACATTGCATCGGTGCGTTGATGCTTCCGATTGCGATGTGATGTGTAAAATATGGTGCAATAATTCCGTGTCGAGCATCTTTTACCGCTGCCATCATCCGGTCGGAACCGATGACGATCATCCGGTTGATGCCTGGAAGCGGAATTAAAACATCGCCTAATTTTCCATCACCATAAGCTTTGATCGCTTGAACTATGTTTCCTCTGAAATGTGCATCTTGAGGCCGGTTTGGTTGAATTTCAGCCCCCGCATCTGTTGACCAGATAATTTGGTCGGTCGATGCTTCAATTTCTTCCCGCTTGAAAATGTCTTCGCCGAACTTGTAACCCGCAAAATAAATTACTTTGTTTCCACTCGCACGTAAAGCTTTAGCGATAGAAAACAAAACAGCATTACCTAATCCGCCGCCGGCAAGCAAAACATTTTCGCCTTGCGGAATCTCGGTTGGTGTTCCGGTCGGACCCATCACCACTATTTTTTGGCCCGTTTTCAGGGAAGCTACTAATCGCGATGAGGCGCCCATTTCTAAAATAATTACACTTAACAGTCCTTTATCTACATCGGTCCAAGCTCCTGTTAATGCTAAACCTTCCATCGTGAGCTGCGTTCCTTCGATCCATCTTGAATCAACTTCGAAATTTTGCAAACGATAAAACTGTCCCGGCTTGAATTTTTCTGCGGCAAGCGGTGCCTGAACAATTACCTCGATGATAGTAGAAGTCAGCCGGTTAATTTTTACAACAGTTGCAGTAAATTTATTTTCGAGGTCATCGGAAAACTTTTTCCATTCACCATCTCTCACATTTTGGGTAGATGTATCTAATCCGTTAATTTCATTCTTAAAAAGCTCCACGACTTTTTCATAACCTGCCCGTGCTGAAGCCATAGCTTTTACAACATTCCCGGCATAAGCAGGATGATTATCGCCGTAATAAGTGATGTATTTTTCGTTATCGTTGTATGAAGTGAAAAAAGCTTTTGCGGAATCCTCTGTTGGAAGCAGTGCCGCATCTCCATCCGAAGAAAGCTGATGCGTTTGGAAGAATTGTTTCCACTTATCCATTTTGAAAGTATCCGGAAATTCTCTTTCGTAAATGATATTAGGACTCGTTCCAGCGGCAACTAACATACTTCGTGCGGGAAGCTTTATAATTTCGCCGGTGCTTTTCCACTTGCCGTTTTCATCAGTTTGTTTATCAAAAATTACTTCTTTTATAGCCCCAAATTCATCGGGAACTGCCTCAAGCGGATTTATTTTTTCAATAAACTCAATACCTTCTTCAAAACCTTTAATAATTTCTTCGTGATTTAACCTGTATGCCGGCGAGTCGGTTAATCCTTTCCTGTAACAAACTTTTACGCCTCCCCATTTGCGAACAAGTTTTATGAAATCCGGTTTTCCGTTTGCTTGTTTAGCCCGATCGCGTTCAGCTTTTACTTCACGCCCGTGCTTAAGAAACTTCTTAAGTACTGTCTTTTCCTCAGCATCGAAGATTTTTATAACTTCATCTTCACCAAATTTTGCAATCAATGTTTCGAAACGTTCTAAAGATTTTTCAACTTGTTGCGGATAGTAAGCCATCAGTTCAGTTGCAGCATCGATGGCAGTCAAACCGCCGCCAATAACAATTGCGGGAAGCTCGATTTGTAAATTCGCCATACTCGATTTTTTTGCAGCACCCGTAAGCTGAAGCGACATCAGAAAATCGCTCGCTTTACGGATACCGCGAATCAAGTTATTTTTCATATTCAAAATTGTCGGCTTGCCCGCACCGGTTGCAAGTGCAATGTGGTCGAATCCTAAATTCCACGCATCTTCAATTGTAATAGTACCGCCGAACCGCACCCCTCCGAAAACTTTGAAATTTTTCCGACGCATCAGAGTTAAATAAATTACATTCAGAAAATTTTTATCCCACCGAACCGTGATTCCATACTCCGATACGCCTCCAAAACCTGCCATCACCCTTTCGTCTAAAGGTTTCCGGAGTTCGTTAATATCGCGAATCGGACGCGGTGGATTTTTATCGTCGCCGATAAGTTCTTTAGGGAGAGGTTCAATTTTTAATCCATCAATACCGACGACACCGAAGCCCTCATTCAAAAGATAATGCGCCAGTGTATAGCCCGCAGGTCCTAAACCGACAACCAAAATGTTAATTCCGTTATAAGGTTTGCTGTATGGCTGATGAATGTTAATCGGATTCCAACGTGTTAGAAGACTGAAAATTTCGAATCCGTATGGAAGATTTAAGATATCGGTAAGAATTCCTGTTTCGATTTGCGGTATATTTACGGGAGTTTGCTTTTGAAAAATGCACGACTTCATACAGTCGTTGCAGATGCGATGGCCTGTTCCGGGGACCAACGGATTATCAATCATAATCATAGCAAGTGCGCCGATTGAATTGCCATGATTTTTTAGAAAGTGAGCTTCCGAAATTTTTTCGTCAAGCGGACATCCACCAAGTTCAATACCGAGAGGATTAGTTTTTAACTCTCCTGATTTTTCGAACAAACCCTTCGAGCAGGAATCTTTGTTGCGATCATGACAGAATATGCAGTAATCAACTTCGGTAACAACATTGCGGCGATTGAAGCGCGGGTCGGTCAAATCAAAGCCATCTCGGTTGCGATATTCTGATTCAGCACCTATCATTATTTCTAAAGAACCATTTCCATTTTTATGGCTTTCGAAATGCACTAACTTTTCGTAATCCATATCTTCAGGCAAACGGAATGCAGTCCAATCTTTTACTCTGTATTTTAAATCAGAGTTGTGATGAACTATACTGCACCATTGTTCAAGTTTTTCCAAACATATCGTTACGGCGGCAGAAGATTTTTCATCTTCGCCGGAGAAAGCTGTCAGCAATTTTGCAAATTGAGTATCCGATGAAACCGCTTGTAATATTTTTTTTGTAATCACAACCTGTGAATCATTCAATTGTAATTTTTGCTTGTAAGCTTTTTCAATTTCAACCAATGCTTTTGCCATTCGGGCTGTTGCTTTTTCTTCATCGGTATGCCATTCATAATTTTCAAAAACAATGCTGCGAAGATTTTTCAAGAAAATATCAACTTCATCGTAACTCAATGTTTGAACTTTTTTTGCATCCCACTTTTTTAACGCACGGCGGAGAATGAATTCTTTTTTGAAGAATACAACATCACTTTCCGATTCAATGAATTTTTTCAAAACCGCCAGTTCGTTTTCAACTTTAAACAACCTCGCGATAAAATTATCTAAATGCTCAGCCATCGAAATGAGGATGCCCGATATTTCGACCGGTGTTGTTGATTGAGGAGTTAAACGGTAGTTTTCAAAACGGTTAAATAAAAGTAAATCCTGATTTTTTACTTCTTGATAAAATAAATCGGCAAGTTCTTTCAGTTTTCGAGGCGAATATAGGTCTATATTTATTTCAAGTTTTTTCATATATAAATCAGCCCGTTAAAATTGATACCAATATAAGAAAAATAAATGAATATTTTTAATTTTGCATATTATATCAACTTTGCCGATATTTTCACTGTAAAACAAAAAATCAAAGGAATTTTATTATGAAAAACTTATTAAAGGTGTTGTTGTTAACGTTAGCAATTTGCGTCCCTTCTCTATTTTCTCAGATTACTTTACAGGCAGGTGGCGGTGTCGGATTAGTGATGCCAAGCGGAGATTTTGGAGGGACTACACAAGATTTTTATAACGGAACTGCTTATGGATTATCGAACGGATTGAATTTGCACGGTAAAGTTCGTGCAGGCGTTTTAGGGTTTACATTAGTTGGTGAGTTGGGCTATGCTTCGTTGAAAAACAGTGGAGTAGCTACTATTGATGACAAAGGAAAAGTCGATATAACACAAAAAATCCTTACATTAAAAATAGGACCTGAGTTCTCGTTTAGTTTGCCGGCATTACCATTAACGCCGTATTTAGGAGTGAATTTGAGTTTGAATAATTTTAGCGGCGACTTCCGCATTCAAGGAACAAACCTACCAGCCGACCAGCAAACTATGGAATCAGCTTCGAGGATTGGATTTGGAGTGAACGGCGGAGTTATGTTTAAACTAAATCCGCTGATGTCGATTGATGTTGCACTCCATTACAATCTGATGAATCTATTTGGAAAAGAGTATCGAGATAGAAACCCGTTGAAAGAACAGCCGATTGATGCCTATCTCGCACTCAACGACGATAAGGATCCGCTTTACAGAATAGGCAACGACGACCACTTCATTTCGAAATCACGAACGATAAATTCGCTTGCGCTTTCAGTGTCGTTGATGTTTGGATTGTAAAAGAAGTAAACTTCCCGAAGGTTAATTATTTTCCAACAAGGAATACCTTCGGGAAGTTAAGCCTTATATGGAATTGGATCAACCAAGCCAGCAAGATTAAACCCACGCAATCGTAACGCACAACTATCGCAAACTCCGCAAGCAACATCCTCGCTTTGGTAACACGACCAACTCAAATGCAATGGCGCGTTAAGTTCAGCTCCCCTCCGTACAATCTCTGATTTCTTTAAATGGATAATAGGGGATTCTATTTGGATTTTTGTCTCCGGTTTTGTGCCAAATCTAATCACCTCGTTGAATGCGTCGTAAAACTCTTCACGGCAATCAGGATAGCCGGAAGAATCTTCTTCGACTGCACCGATAAATATTTTATTTGCACCAATTACTTCAGCCCAACTGACAGCTATTGCCAGTATGTTCGCATTTCGGAATGGGACATAAGAAGTTGGTATTTCTTTCCGTTCCAAGTTTGCCGGTTCAACCGACATCTTAATATCAGTTAAACTCGACCCGCCAATGATTTTTAAATGCTCAACATTTACAACCAGTCGATTCTTGACTTTATAAAAGTCGGCGATGTCGTTGAAAGCTTTAAGCTCTCGTCGTTCTGTCCGCTGACCGTAGTTTAAATGGAGAAAAACCATTTCATAATTTTGGTTTGCGATTGCAGCAGTTACGCAGCTATCCATACCGCCGCTAACAAGTACCACTGCTATTTCTTTAACTTCTACATTCGTTATTCGATGTTCAATATTCATCATTTATATTTGTCATTTTTTACTCTTCCTTCGCTGTGAGATATATTACTAACCACAAAGTTCACAAAGATGTTGTTACATCGCTAGCAACTCTTTGTGTCCCCTGTGACGACCTTTGTGGTTTATTTTTTTTTCTTTGTTCGTCATTCGTTGTTCGATAGTTATTAGTGCCAATTAGTGTAACCTGCCCGTCCGGTAGGCGGGTTCGTGGCTAATCATAAATAATAAATTCTATTATACTCCGCGCGCTTCAGGAGACCATATATACTTTTGTAGCTGTAATTGTAATAGAACATTCAAATTATCTTTCAAAATCCATTCAGCTAAAACTTTCGAGTCGATTGCTCCATAAACCGGCGACATCAATACTATGTATTTATACAGCAATCCAAACTCATCAATTTTTCTTTTCGTCCATTCGTAGTCATTTCTATCACCGATAACAAACTTCACTTCATCATCTTTTTTAAGATAATGAACATTCTCCCAGAAATTTTTCTTTTCCATTCCGCTGCTCGGACATTTAAAATCGACAATACGTTTTACTCTTACATCCACCTTCGAAATATCAATGCTTCCGCTGGTTTCAAGAAGCACTTCGTATCCTTCGTCGCATAACTTTTTCATTAAAGGATGAACATTCTCCTGAAGTAGCGGTTCGCCGCCTGTAATTTCTACTAACTTACAACCGTACGATTTTACTTTCTGAAGGATTTCATCAATCGTCATTTCGAGACCCTCTTCAAATGCATAAGCTGTATCGCAGTAAGTGCAACGGAGATTACAGTAAGTCAACCTCACAAATACACAGGGTCTTCCAGCATAAGTTGACTCACCCTGTATGCTGTAAAATATCTCATTAATTGTTAGAGTATCGTTTGTGTTTTGTATAGTTTTCGCTTGCATGATTCGGAAATAAATATCAGTAGAAGTTTAACGAAAGGCAAATAGTGAGATACGGCATAGAGATAATAATTTCTATTGCTTAACAAGGATGAATTCTCTATATTATTCTATCATAAATTATGTTAAACCTATCTTTGAAATAATATGAAAACTTACATATGGTTATTTACTTTAATTATCTTTTTACTTGCCGGCTGTTCGAAAGAGAGCAGCAACCCTGTTATCGATGACGGTACTCTGAATTCAAATATACAAACAATTGATAATGTGAATGCCGCAAACGGCGATGTCTCCGCCGCCATCGACGGTAACAATAAACTTCACGTCGCTTATTTTTCGTTCAACCTCGGATTAAAATATGCAACAAACAAAACTGGCTCGTGGGTATCAACGATGATTCATCCAGAGGACACAAGTACCACTATGTCTGTTTATAATGACATTGCAGTTGACAGCAGCGGATTTGCTCACATAGTTTATACTACATCCGGAATGAGAGTGACTGATGAATCGGCGGTTTATTATGCCACAAACAAAACCGGCATTTGGGTTAAAACCAAGATTGCTTTTGCAACAGGCTCCGACTTTAGCGGTGCCGGCTTGGCGGTTACAAGTACCGGCAAAGTTCATATAGTTTATGGCGATCAAACGATGAGTCTAATGTATAAGCATAATCTTTCCGGGTCATGGACGAGCGCAGGAAATTTAGGTTCTTACTGGGCAAGTGTTCGACCGCGGCTCGCTCTCGACGCAAGCAATAATGTTTACGTGGCATACGAACACGGTGGTGAGGGAACTTTACATCTACAAGTTATAAACTTTGCGGGAGGTCTTGTAAGCAATTCGATACTTGATGGTGTGAGTGGATCAGGAGTGTCGGTTGGCTGGAGTCCGGATATCGCTATCAATAAAACCAATAACTATGTTTTAACACCATACTGGAATTACGATAGCAAACTATTAAAAATTTACAACGGAGGAACTATAACCACGCTCGATACTTTAAACAACTGGACTGACCCAGCTATTGTAACCGATAACAGCGGAAAAGCGCATATCTGTTACACCGACTTATCGACTTATGAATTGCACTACGCGAGCAATAAAACCGGTCCATGGGTTAAGGAAATAATCTCTGCTTCTGTTATAGCGAGGGGTTCGGCTCTCGTGGTGGAACCGACTGGGAAATTACATTTTATATACTGTGTTAAAGGCGTTAATGCTTTGAGAGTGATTTCAAAATAACAAGGTTACGTCTCCACAAACAAAAAAGCCTCGGCGAAAATATTTGCTGGGGTTTTGACTTATCCTATCTATTAATTAGTTCTTCTAATTTGGGACTGTTAAGAATATTCGCGAGCATGAGTACTCCATGTTCGGTGAAAGCATACGGTAAATACGGCGAGCATTTGAGCTTTGTGAGGTGGTCGGAATTTGCAGTCACCTCGGTTTTTTCTTCTTATATCATTTTATTTTTATCGATCTCACTCATAACCCTCTCCGTCTCTGCGAGTGCGACGATTATTTTCTGATAATGCTCGATATCGGCATTGTTAAGAGTTCTACCTTTACGATCTTTCAACCATTTTTGTGCAGGTTGGTAACCGCCGATGTAGAAGTTCCATGTTGATTCCGGAACATTGCCAAAGTATTGATCTTTGTTTATAAATACATTGCGTCGCCCTGAGCTTGCTTGCGGTGAGCTTGTCGAACCCGTCGAAGGGCCGTCTTTGTAGGCCAATTTCTCAACTGTATCTGAACCGGCGATTGGATAAGTGGTGATGAATTTGTTTACTTTCGGTTCCTAACAGAGACGTTTACTAATGTATTTTTAGTTTCGAGTCCTTTAGGACTCGTATGTCTGTAGCACGATATCGAAAAATAATATTCCGCTCCGTAGGAGCGGTATGTCTCAATCAGTGTCAATCCATTTGAATAGATATTCATTTTTATACACAATATCAAAATCTTTTAATATTTTGATGAACTCTTCTTTAAACGATTTACGCTTATGATGTTCTTC
>JAUXOG010000102.1 GCA_030682385.1 Bacteroidota bacterium | reverse complement strand
ATCGGCGGGCGGATGAGCAATGCTTCAGCCTATAAACAATAAGTTATGATTACTATAAAATATATTAGAAATACGAAGCGGCACTTCGTCTATCAAGCGGATGAACGGCTGAAGCATAAGTGTCCCCCTGCGGGGGACACTTCGCTCATCCGCCCCACGTTATGCGTCATTGCGTTGCGTCCGAACAATAATACGAAGGCACAATTATGAAAATCCGCATTAATCTTGTTACCGTCGTCCTACTGACAATCATTTCGTGTTCCGAGAAGACTGATTACCAAAAAGGACTCGATGCCAAGTTCAAGAACAATTGGCAGACATCATTAACCCATTTCTATGCTATTCCACCTAACTCACCTGACTATGATTCGGCTCAAGCTCAAATAAAACATATTAACAATGCAATCATCATTTCCTTCAAAGAACCCTTCGAGAAAGGGGATTACCTATCAATTGTCCAATTTATAGATAACAATCCTGTTTTTCTCAAGGATCCGATGTTTGATACCATTCGTATTTCTGTCAATACAATATTTCTTCGCGAATCAAAACAATTAGCTCAATCCATGGCAACTTGCTACACGTTTGTACTAAGAGGGCAGTACGATAACGCATCAGAAGTCCTTCATAAATATCCCACCCCTTTAATTAACACCAATAATCAAGCTGCGAAGCTGTTCAGGATAATTCAAGGTGTACAAGCCCAAAGACTTTTCGAAAGCAAACGCGCTTCTTTCTGGAAAAATTATAATATCGCTCTGAACGAAATAAAGAAGTCTCAGATTTTCAACGAGGCAAACAATTGGACTGCAAGCAATTATTCGTACGGCACGTACTGGAGGGGAACCATTAAACAGTTAAGTACTGACAAAGGAGGCTCTAAGGTCGACATCTCCATTGAATCCACGCAATCAGGCTTTACGGTTGAATACAGAACTTCGATGTCTTTCTTTGAAGACAAATCAATGATCCGAAGCGGTACCGCTGTTTACAATCAACTGTCTGACGTAGCGGTTGGTGATGAAGTATTTTTTGTTTTTTCTTTTATACCTGACAAAGAAAGAAGTATCCGCGAAGGCAGTTTGACCGAATCAGGATCAATGTACAAACCTGAATTCATTGTCGATTTTACTGAAATCCTAAGTATGAAGGAACTCAAACATTAAATCCTCGATTAATTCATTTTTCAAACTAATTATGAATTCAATACTCTATTTTCTATCTCCGACTTTTTACATTGCGCATCGGCTCAAGAATACAAAATCACGTCGGGGAGACAAAACGGCACGCAGTAGGCTAATCAAGCGACTCAACTGGGTTTACTTTCTAATCTCCATATTTTTTATATTTCTTTTATTGGCAGATTTTCGCAACATCATTCCCATTTACTTTATTCTCATTTGGCAGTGCTTCTTTTTATCACGCTGCAATGAGATTTGTATAGCTTTTATGAAGGATGCACTCGACAAGACTGCACAAGAGGATACCAGTCTAAGTGACCTTTCTTATCAAGATAGGCTAAAGCTTTCGTTTCGATCATATTTCGAAATCATTTTTAATTTTGCTATCATTTATTTTTTATTCCCAAGTGATTATTGGAAACCAAAACCGCCTTCGACTATTATTGAATCCGTATATTTCAGTGGTGTTACCATTGTTACTTTGGGCTACGGCGATATCACTCCCAATCATTGGATTCCACAACTCTTATCGGTCTACGAGGTGTTTTGTGGTTTTGTCCTAATCATAGTTTGCTTTGCAGTGTATGTTGGCAAGACTCAGAATCGCAACGCAACGAACGCATAACAAGCGGCAACACGACGCGCGAAGTAATGGCTTGGAAGCTCAATGGTTTTGCTCACGGGAAATTAGTCAATTTGAGTTCGCAAAACCGCTGCGTGGTAGCTCAAAACTGTCTGCGGAACGCTGCGCGGGCGATAACATACTATGACAACATCTGAGCGAGATGTTTTCTCGATGCACCTAATGCAAAGAGCGAGCGAACTAGTAGATCGAGAGAAACTGTTGGATCTCCTGCCTCCATTTTTGCGACACGAGACTGACTGGATTTCAACAGCCGTGCTAATTGCTCCTGAGATAGTCTCTTCTCTCGTCTATACTCCTGAAGATTCTTGCTCAATGTCAATTTTAATTCAACATATGCCGCTTCTTCAGAAGAGAGTTTTAGAAATTCAAAAGCAGTTCCAATCTTCCAACCTTTCATCTCAAGGCGTTTTTTCTTTGCTGTATTCATGTGTTTACTCCAATATTAATATCCATACATCAGAATTCGTCGTTTACAATTTTCTATCACTTTTTTGGGTGTCTTCTGAGTTTTCTTATCAAAAACATCCAGAATTACTATGGCATCAGAATCAATCCGATAAACAATACGCCACGTCTTGTTCTCATCCTCAATTCGGAGTTCATGACATCTTGCACCAATCAACGACATCGGTCGAGAATGAGGCAACGACAACTTCTCCCCTGTCTGCAACCTTCGTAGTAAGTAACCGGATTCAATTCTTGCCAAGCTCGACATGGGAGGTGTCTTTATCTCTCCATGAAGCCAAACAAGAGGTTTGTCTTTTGTTTTCATTCGATTATAATATATGTCATTTTCGACATATAGTCAAGTACTCAATAATTTCACGGCGAAAACGAACACATAACAAGCGAAGTAACTACGCCTCATTCGATAAGAAATATTGTGGCTCAACGCTTTGATTTAAATTTGAACTTTTTCCTGTCTTCGGCGATGGAGCACCCATTTTACAAATACCACTTCAATGAGTACAGAAAACAGGAAATTACTGGTGCGAAAGTTTTAATCCTACTATTCCAATCACAATGAATGTTACAGAAATTATTCTAAAAAATGTAGCAGCATCTTTAAGCATTAATATACCGACAACAAAAGCACCCACAGCGCCGATGCCGGTCCATACTGCGTAAGCAGTTCCCATCGGAATTGTTTTTTGAGCAAGCCACAAGAACAAACCGCTAAAACTCATTGATATCACTGCGACAGCAATCCACAATATTTTTTTCTCGGTAACTTGCGATAATTTTAAACCGAGGGGCCAACCGATTTCGAAAATGCCCGCGATAATAAGATAAAGCCAAGCCATATTTATAATCACCTTATGTTAATACTCTTTCGAAGAAACCCGCCTGATGTCGGCGCCTAAAGCACGAAGTTTTTTCTCGATTGCTTCATAACCACGGTCAATGTGGTACACACGCAAAACTTCTGTAGTTCCCTCGGCAACGAGTCCTGCAAGAATCAAAGATGCTGATGCCCGCAAATCGGTTGACATTACCTTGGCACCGGTTAGTTTTTTGACTCCGCGAACAACAGCGACGTTTTCGTGTAAATCGATATTCGCTCCAAGACGCATCAACTCCGGAACGTGTTTGAATCTGTCGTAATAAATTGTATCGGTAATTACTGCCGAGCCATCTGCAAGTGCCATCAAAGCAATCCACTGGGCTTGCATATCAGTCGGGAATCCCGGATATATTTCTGTAGTTACATCGACGTTTCTAATCCGTTTCGGAGATTTCAATTCAATGAAACTATCACCTGTATTTATTAAACAACCGGCATCTTTTAATTTTTCAACAACAGATATTAAATCATCAGGGTTACATTTGTTTATTTTTATTTCGCCGCCTGTGAGAGCGCCCGCAATCAAGAAAGTCCCCGCTTCAATTCTATCAGGAATCATTTCGACATCGGCAGGATTTAGTTCATCTACACCTTCAATTTCTAACTTGCGTGAATCAACCCGGTTAATCTTTGCTCCCATTTTTATAAGAAAATCAACCAATGCGGTTATCTCCGGTTCGATGGCTGCGTTTTCAATGACGGTAGTTCCCTTCGCTAATACAGCCGCCATTAAAACATTTCCGGTGGCGCCCACGCTTGAAACATCGAACGAAATTTTTGTTCCGTGTAACCGCTTCGCTTCGGCGATGATATATCCTCTGTCCAATTCTATCTTCGCACCTAATTTTTTCATCCCTTCGATGTGAAGATTTATCGGACGCGGACCCCATGCACATCCGCCGGGCATCGAAACTTTTGCATAACCGTATCGCGAAAGCAGGGGACCCAAAACATAAATCGATGCGCGCATTTTCTTAACCAACTCGTACGGGGCTTCGTATTTGTTCACTCCGGCTGTATCGATTGCCATCCGATGCCCTCGACGTTTCGTTACTACACCCAATCCGCTGAGCAGCGAAGCCATCGTTTTTATGTCGCGTAAGTCGGGCATGTTGGTGAATGCGTATTCGCCGCTTGCGAGTAATGCTGCAGGCATTAAAGCCAATGCAGCATTTTTCGCGCCGCTAATATCTACCTCACCGCTGAGTTTATTTCCACCTTTTATAATAAATTTATCCACTTTGAGATTTTAGATTTATGATTTGGGATTTTAGACCCCTCGCAAATGCTCGGGGCAAGTTTTTAATTTGTTGTTCCCATGTGCTTATCGTGTAGTACTTCAAGTTCTTTCATCAATTTTTCTAATTGTGCAATTTTTTCGTTAGGATATTTCTCGTTCGGTTTTACTTTTAGTGCATCGGTAAACGATTTTTTTGCATCAACATATTTTTTTCCTTTAAGAAGTTTATCGCCTGTGGTAATTAATTTCTGATACTCTCTTTCTATTTCACCGGGAAGTTTTTTCATCTTCAATATATTGCCTGCATCGGCAACTACATTTTTCTTCCACGTTTCTGAATATCCGGGATGTGTGGGCTTGTTGTATTCGTTCTTCACATTTCCGTCTAAATATTTGAAGATTAAAAACTCGCCTAATTTTCTCCAACGTTCGACTGTGGTTTTTGCTTGTTCAAGTGTGTAGTCGGTTAAATAATCGCGTGCTTTTTCGGGTGAAGTTTTGTAGAGTGTTTCTGCCGCTTTTTCTATCGCCGGTTGGTCGGCTAAAAATTTTCCCTCCAACTCCCGCTGAACAAGTTGTATGTCATTTATCATATCGCTGTAACGTGAGTATGCATAATTTGCAACAAAATTGAAAACCCAGAAAGCCGATTCCCATGTAAATTCTGTGAACGAACCCGTTCCAACTGCATAGTTATGAGGAATTTTTTTTATTCCGCAATAGATTGGGACATAAACAGTAGAATAAGAATCGTCGATACCGAACCACGTAACACCACCGATTGGATTAGGCAGCCACGATCGGGATTGAGTTACAAAAACCCAGGCGCTTTGCTGTGTTGAGATTGCACGTTCGTTCAAGTATGTTTCACCTTCATGCTTCCATGTTAATGGTCTCCAGCGATATGGGCAGGAATAAGCACCGGCGCCAACATCTTTTGTCATATCAAATTCAGTCCTTTCGAAATGGTCGCGCATTAATTCCATTACATCGTGAACCGATAATTTTTTGTCCGGCTTGATCCACAATGGCATTCGTTCAAGCGATTCACCTTTGATGTATGAAATATATTTTTCCATGTTCTTATTCGTTCTTCTGAATACCGACCATACTCTTCCTTCACAGAACCGAATCGAGTTGTAAGCCAAAGGTGCATAAGTATCCGAAAAACTAAAATCTTTATCTTGCCCTGTAAAATACCCCTTTGAGCGTGCAAACGAAATTACATCGGGTGAATAGATACAATTGTTCGGATCGTTTAGAGGAAAGGTTGTAATGCGAGCATGGTTTGCGTGAGCAGAAATATATCCGTCGGGAATTCTTTGTGCAACCCAAACGGCTCCTTTGTTACCTTCGCCTTTTCCGATAATTTCTAATATCCAAACTTCGTTGGGATCAGCGATAGACATTGATTCTCCTGAATTGTAGTATCCGTATTCAGCGACTAATTCGCCCATTAACTTAATTGCTTCGCGGGCAGTTTTAGCACGTTGCAGCGTTACATAAATCAGCGTCCCGTAATCTATAATTGCAGTTTTATCGATTAACTCTTCTCTTCCTCCATAAGTGGTCTCGCTGATGGTCAACTGGTGTTCGTTCATATTCCCGATGACTGAATAAGTTTCGCGTGCTTGCTTAATTTTTCCTAAATATTTTCCTGTATCCCACTCGTAAACATCCAACATAGTACCTTCCGGATATTTAGCAGCGGGCCAATGATACAACTCGCCGTATAGTTGGTGCGAATCGGCTGCATAAGTTATCATTGTTGACCCGTCGGTCGATGCCCCTTTCGTTACCAAAATGCTTGTGCAAGGAAATGTTTGCGTGAATAAGAATAGTAATCCGATTAAAACAAATTTTGTTTTCATATTGATACCCAAATTGTTTATAAAATTTTTGATTTAATATAATACTAACCGAGTAAAATTCAAAAGCAGGGGTTTAGTAAGTCGGATTGCAAATCCGACCTATACTGCACTAACATAAAAGAGCCGACTTCCCGCTCTGAGAAATCGGCTCTGTAGAACTTCCGATTTCTGTCCTTGCGTTAGCTCAGAAGAAATCGGAAGTTTGACTGAAAAGAAATCAGAAGTTTAACGGTTCATCGCATCAGCAACATCTTTTTTAAAGAATTGAAATTTCCTGATTGTAGCCGGTAGAAGTACACACCGCTTGGAACATTCGTCGCCTGCCCGACTACGTTGTTCAGGCGGGCGTCCCAAGTAACTTCATAGTATCCCGCCTCTTTATACTCATTCACAAGTACAGCTACTTCACAGCCGAGTACATCGTAAATTTTAAGAATTACGTGCGATGGTTCGGGAAGTGCATAATTTATTTGAGTTTCTGGATTGAACGGATTTGGATGATTTTGTGCGATGTTGAATTCATCGGGAAGAACTTGAATATGTTGTGCAATCGGTTCAAGCCCACCGCCAGAATTATACGCGGTTACAACCAAGCTTGCGGTGGCAGTTTGTGATATAGCATCAACCACATTGACTCTCAGCGTGAACTGATACGATCCCCCGCTGTAACCGTTCCAAGAAAAACATTCGGGGTAGGATGAACTCGTGCCGACACCAGCGTCATTCTTGTACCAGGTATACATATAAGGGGGAGCACCACCGGAAATGTTGGTAGTCCAGGTATAACAATTTGGAGGGCTACCCTTCGGGTCGGCATGATAAACGGTGTTAGGACCGGAGATGGAGGCGGAGAGGGGATCGACACGGCCGTGAACGGTGTAAGCAAAATTTACATTTACAGGTCGGCATGGATACCAGCCGTAATAGCCACCACCAATGCGTGATATTTCATAAACCCAAGTGCGAAGTTCAACACTGCTTGATGTAAGAGTCCCTGGCACAATCTCGCAATAACCCATTGTAAAGTTTGAAGACCCAGATTCTGTATTAGAATATCCAACTGTTGAAACACCTCTTCCCCAAACCCAAGACGAAACAGTTGGAGAAAAGTATATACGTTTTCTCACCTCATGTTTTTTCCCTACATAGTATCCATCTGGGGCGTTACCAGATAGACCATAAAAATTACCTTGATGATTTACAGTTTGTGAGATGCTTCCACCAGTACTCTGTGCATGAGTCAGTTGATATGGCGCACGCAAATAATTCAACGCTTTTCGTGCATTAACGCGACCAGTGCCAAGATATTCGTCCCAGCCTGGATATTGACTGGAATTAACATCATCGACCGCAAGACGGATAATGTTCTCGATGTCGTCGTTAAAGAGGTTTGAGTTATAACCTTTTAAAAGGGAGGCGATGCCGGAGACGTGGGGCGCTGCCATAGATGTTCCACTTTCATAGTGATAGTTTACATCCCCAGGAAAGTTCCCATTTCGAAACGTAGAAAGAATGGAGACTCCTGGAGCAACAACATCAATTGCATTTCCATAAGTTGATCGATTCCATCGAATGTCATCTTGATCCGTTGCCCCAACTGCAATAATACCTTGTCCAAAAGACCCCGGATACTGAACTGTGTTTGTCGTGTGTCCGGTATTTCCCATAGTTGCAATCGCAGCCCTATTCTGTTTATAAGCATAAGCGAAAGCTAATCGTACCACTGTTGAATATCTCCCAACTGGACTAATATTCCAGCTATTATTCAATACATACACGTATGGACTATGATTGATAGCATCGACAACTGCGTGGTATGTGCCAACATCGTCAGTGTTGTCAACGCGCTGTGAATGCAGCTGCGCGTACCAGTCAACTCCCGAAACGCCAGCCGTGTTGTTAGTTTTTGCCGAAGCTATGCCGGCAACATGAATCCCGTGTCCCCCCGCTCCCCAACCGGCATCTCCAGAAACTTTCCCACTTAAGTCTGGGTGTGTTCCGTCAATTCCACCATCGATAATTGCAATGATGTTGTTAGAATTTCCCTTGTAAATATCCCAAGCTTCCGGTGCCTTGATATCCGCCTGCTGACGAATTCCGCTCTGGACGTTTTTCAATCCCCACTGATTCTGAAAGTATTGATCGTTGGGATCAATTGTAGGTGTGGTGGTGCCATTTGGCTCTGCAAATAGGACTTCAGGAAGTTTACTCAAGACATCAATTATTTGCTCTCTTGAAGTACCATCGGGAATCCGAATCCTAAAAATCTTTGCCATATTTGGAACTTTAATTACACGTTTATCTTCCGTTGTTACAAGTGTATCACTTTCATTAAATGTTGGAAAGGCAGATGTAATTTTATTTAGGTCAATATTAAAACGTGTAAGTATGTTTTGAACGTCCGAGGAAATGATGCGGGCTTTTTGAGCAGATGGATCCCGCTCAACCCCGGAAACAAAATAAACCAGAATTTCCTTTGTTGGGTCATCCTGGGCTTTTGCTGGTATGAACAAAGTCAATAGAAATGAAATTGCTACAGCAAAATAAATAATCTTAGAAGAAGTTATTGTTTTCATGACTAAATCCTTTCATTAAAAAGTTTGTGTTTTTGTTAGTTTTTTTATATTTTGATAAAAATAATAAGCCCTCGTAGGGCGTTTTCGTCCTAAGAATTTGATCTCCTGGCAGGGACCGTTCTTATCCCATGTAAATGGGACCGAGGGCTTTTGTTGTTTTAATTCATCTCATAGGACATCACCTCCTTTGTACTTAATTAGTTGGTAAAGGGTTAAACGTTAATTGATATTTTTCCGAAGTGGAGACATTTACAATCCACAGAACTCCATTGGCATACGTCCAATCATCTCGGTAGTGTGTGTACACAATTCTTTCTCCAGAGGGCGACCAACTAAAGGGGAGTCCGAAGGTTGCATCGACACCATCTTGTGTCAGTTGCTTCGGGTTCGTCCCATCGCTCATCATAATCCATATATTACCAAGAGGAGTTGACCAAAACGCAATCTTCGTTCCATCGGGTGAGTATTTGGGATGGCGGTTATCTTGTGCATATGGATCAACTTGGTTAAATGATGTAAGACGTACTACTTGTGATGTATCCAAAATGTTGACGCGATAAACTTCTGCTCTTAGTCCGACGTAAACAAGATACTGTCCGTCTGACGACCAAAATGGCATCCTCCCTTTTGCGGTGAATCGCTTTTGAGTTCCATCGGGTTTCATAATCCAAACACCGGCAGGTCCACTGGCATCCGCAAGTGATCGATCATACGCCACCCACTCTCCATTGGGATTCCAGGCGGGGAAGAAATTGCGACCTTCGAAGGTCAGTTGAGTCAGTGTTGTTGTATCAAACGTCGTCCCCGTAAAGCGCATCTTGAAAATCTGTGCACCTGCTACAAATGCAATCCAGTCTCCATCATAAGACCATGCTGGACTTCGAAGCTCATATTGGCATATTCTCCGCATGTTTGTTCCATCGGGATTGATAAGCCAGAATCCTGATGAGTCCCAGTTAAAATAATATCTACCCTGACAGTGATCACCAAAAGGGTATTGTATCTCTCGCACAGGTCTATAATTGAACCCGATAAACTGACCGCTCGGATGCCAGATTGGATTATTATACGGTGACGGAGGAAAAATCCCAATCGGCGGGCATGGCGGCTTATACGGTTCAACCGGTCCGCTTTTCCTACAACCTATCGAACAAAATAAAATCATACATAAGTAAATAAGGAGGTATTTAATTTTTCCACCAAATTTCATATCCTTCTCCATATTATTTTTGGTATTAATGAGCCTGCTCTAAAGATTCGACTCATAAATTATATTCCTTCGTCTCCGTCCGTTGCCTACTCATCCGCCAGCGGCGGATCTCTTTAGAACGTAAGACGTTCTATTTGGAGACAGGCGTAATATAAGTTATAAATTTTGTAAATGCAAGTGTTTTCGCAATTTTTTATCTCTACCCCGCAACTTATTGATATTAAAAAAGATACAGGCGTTCATTTATTAAACCAACACCCAATTTTATCCAAAACGAAAAACCCCGATTGTTATAAAACGAATCGGGGTTTTAATCACTATTTTTTTTTGAAAATTACTTTTTCTTAATACTGCTTCTCAACTTCTTAAAGCCTGGTTTAATTTTATTGTAGATGAGTTCTATCCGTTGCTTGTATGGTACGAAAGCACCATTCAT
Organism: Bacteroidota bacterium; assembly: GCA_030682385.1. Taxonomy (GTDB): domain Bacteria; phylum Bacteroidota; class Ignavibacteria; order UBA10030; family BY39; genus JASEGV01. Next base: position 7,054 of record JAUXOG010000102.1, on the reverse strand, counting down.
TGCGTTGATGGATAGTTTTTCTAAATCAACCGTTGACTGGTTACTCTCCTACAAACTCAACCAATAACTAACTTTCAATAATAAGATATTGGCTGGTGTAGTTCTGAAAGTTTCATTCATATCGAACTTTAAATTAGTGAAGTAGTTTTCGGTTTCCCTTTCCCGGTTATGGGTCCATACCAAATAGGCAGTGCTGCCTGGAATGTATTCCCATCTTAAAACCATATTTGTATTAAAAAATTGTTCATTAAAATCGCGGTCGATTGTTCCCGCGTAATCAGCAAAATTTTTAGTATCAACTAACTGCCTGAAATTCTTATAATGTCCTTTCGCAATGAATAATTGTCCATAAAGTTGCAGCGTCAAATCGCGAGTAAAAGTAATTGTCGTCCGTAAAGTAAAATTTACCTCGTCGGTACTTCTGTCGCCAAATATGCTTACTTCTTTTTCTCCTATTAAAACATTCTCCGCCCACGCTTCCTGATTACGAATTTGCTTGTATTCCGAACCAAGCCCTATTTCTATCCAAGTTAGCGGCATTAATTCCAATTCAATTTCGTGTACGTGGATTCGTTTCAATTTACTGTCGAAGCCGAAATCATAGTCGTAGCCAATGATGTAATTTTTCCGGTTATCAGTTCGTAGAAAGAAGCCAACCATTGAAGAAACAGGTTTTTGGTATAAGCCGTTACCTCGCGTCTCACGGTCGTCGTATCTTCCCATCTCGATGCTGGTAAACGAGCGCAACCACCAGTAATTATGTAAGCCACCATAACCGCTAATGCGTGCTTCACGCGATAGATTAGGACCATCGAACGACCACCTCTCGTGTAAGAACAAGGATGTTCGCCACTCACGAAATAGTTCAGAAGGTGTATCTTCTTTGTAAGTGATTGTGCTGATTAGTCCGTAATCTTTTGGTCTCTGAAAAAAACCAAGGTCGTTGATGTTATAATTGTTGGAAGTAAAATCGAGAGCAGTATTCCATAACCAATGGTCGCCGGCAATTTTACCGAAATTAAATCTGCCCGCCGAGCCATCTATCCGTCTTCCGTTTTTAATTCCGTGCGAACCTGCAAAAAATCCATCCACACTGTAATTGTTATCAAACAGGCGAAGATTCCAATCTAATCCGCTTGTAAATATCGGTGTTCGCTGGCGTTTCGCAACCGAAGTCATAATTAAACCGATGTTTGAATTTTCAAAAACATCCTGCTTTAAACGGACGATATTAAAATGTGCAAGGGGTTCAATTATATGTTTTGAACTTTTTCCGGTTGAATCAACCACGGTTGCATATTCTTGTTTTGTAACGGCTTGCAACAAACCAACCGACAGACCGTCGGAAGTTTTTCCGCTTAATTTTGCAGCACCGAGAATAGTAACATTTTGTGGAAGATGTTTTATATAACCATCGGAAGGAACCATTACTTCTCTAGATGAAATTGCGCGACCGATTCGGCGTGAATAAAATAAACCGGGACCGAATTGATTTCCGAAAGTACTGAAGCGTAATATTTGTGTCCCTTCGATAAAGAAGGGTCGCTTTTCAGGGAAGAAAGTTTCGAAAGTTGTTAAGTTCAAAACAGCAGGGTCGGCTTCCACCTGACCGAAGTCGGGATTTATAGTTGCCTCTAAAGTAAAATTACTTGTTAAACCATATTTAACATCGACACCTGTGTTCACTGAAAAATCGGGTTTCTTCGGAAAATCTTCTGTCGATGGTTCATAACTCTGTTTTGCTGTTGCGAACGGTAATACTTCAAGGCGCATTTGTTCGGGTAAATTTTGTAAACCTGTTAAATGACCGAAACGGGATACGAAACCGCTTTCGCTTTTCTTAAGGGGTGCCCAGAAAGCACGCTCATTCTTTCGACTGATCAAACGTATGAAGTTGATTCCCCAATCGTAATCACCGTTTCCATTTTTACGGTAACGTAAAATGCTGAAAGGAATTTTAAATTCAGCCGACCAGCCATTCGGAAGAATTTTTATTTGTGCATCCCACACCGCATCCCAAGTTATATCCTCACGCTGAGCATCGTCGTATTGTAAAATATCTACTTTAACACCCGCAGCATTCAAAGTAAACTCAAACGCTGTTTGGTGGTCGTGGTATGAATCTATTCTAATAGAAATCACATCCGAATTAATTTCATTATCACGCCGTGTAAGCCGTGCAACAATTTTGTCCGGTTCCGAATCGAACATAATGCATCCAAAATACAAAGCTTCGTCATCATACAACACACGAACTTCAGTCGCTTCCGAAGCTGGTTCACCTTCTGACGGATCACGCTGAATAAAATCTTTTGCGGCTTGGGCATTCGACCAAATCGCTTCATCCAAAATTCCATCAACTACCGGAGGATTTGTAACACGGTAAGCATCGATTTTTTTAACATTTCCGCCTGCTAATATTTCAAGGGAACTCAATAAAAAGACTACAGCAAATATTTTATATTTCAATTTAAAATCCTAATTTGATAATAGTATTGTATTCAATAAAGACATATTGAATTAGATTATAGACAATTGGGGTTTCAATTTATGGAAAATAACTTGGATTTCCAAAGAATTCGACTGGCACAATGGTTGAACTATAAGAAATTGAATGTATAACAAAGATGAGATGATAAAATGAAAAAAATACTTTTAATAATAGGATTACTGGTTCTAATATCAGTTGAGAGTCAGTCGTACAACCGATCCCGTGTATCATTTGGGTTTTTCTATAATTCACTTGCTCCTTACGGAGAATGGATTGAGATCGACCGGAATTTTTACGTATGGAAACCGATGAGAGTTCGATATGATTGGCGGCCGTACTCGGATGGACGCTGGGCATGGACGCGACAAGGCTGGTATTGGGTTTCGTATGAACCTTACGGCTGGGCTGTGTTTCACTATGGGCGTTGGCATTACGATGATTATTATGGTTGGGTTTGGGTCCCCGGTTACGATTGGAGTCCGGCTTGGGTTGAATGGAGATACGACGACGATTACATTGGATGGGCACCATTGCCACCATACGCAACTTTTAATATCCACATTGGGATAACATTCTCGACTCATTGGGCATCGCCTGTTCATCATTGGTCGTTTGTTAGATACCGGCATTTTAGCTCGCCGCGTGTAAACGACTACTACGAACCTATGGAACGGTCGCGACGCTTTTTTGGAGATACTCGTTACCGCACTGATTATAGATATGAAAATGAAAGAATAACAAACAGCGGTGTTGATAGAGAATTTATTGAACGCAGAACCGGCGAGCGAATTCGAACTGCTGAGATTACCGAAACACGCGACAGGAAAACAGATAGAATAATCAGAGAGGGCGATCGTCCTAAAATTGAAGTGTACCGTCCGAGTGAAAGAGAAATAGAGCGTAACAGACCGGAAAGAATAGAAGCACGCAAATCGGATAGAACTTCTACGCTTGATTTGGAAAAAGTTGACAGAACAATTTATCGTGAACGTGGTACTGAAAAACGTGACTTACGAGAGAATGAACGACCTGATGACAGAAGGATACAAGAGAGGAAAGAACCGACTGAAAGAGGACGAGAAAATTATCGTGAGGAGAGAAAAGAAAACCAGCAACAGAGCGAACCGAGAAAACGTTCTGAAAGATACCGTGCACAACCGGAACCGGAACGGAAGTCCGAAGAACGGCGACCTGAAATCCAGAGAGAGCAGCAACCCGAAATTCAGAGAGAAGAAAACCGTCGCGAAGTTCCCGAACAGAGACGCGAAATTAAACCTGAACGGAGAGAACGCGAAATCGAGATAAAGAGAGAAGAAGTTAAACCTCGCGAATATCGCGAAGAACCGAAAAGCGAGAACAAACAAAGAAACGACGGACAACGTGACGGCGGAAGAGAATCACGAACCCGCGGTAGATAACTCCAAAATTTATCAGTGTTAAAAAAGAAAAAGGCAGTTGGTCAACTGCCTTTTTTTATAACTTAAAACGGAAACTGATGTTCATACCAGTATTTTGTAACATCCATCCAGAAAAACAGCCCCCGCCATTCTCCGTATTTTTCATAAAATTTTTCGATCGTTTTATCGAAGACTTTTCTTCCGTTTTTATGAATTTCAAAAAACTTTGCACGACTCCAACTATCGATACCCAAATAATCGTAGCGACCAAATAGTTTCAGCAGATTCTGAGCAGCATAAGGACCAACCCCTTTTATTTCCAACATTTTTTTGTATAAAATATCGGTTGGCGAAGTATCGCCTCGCCAGACTTCCACATTAACCTCTCCCGAATTAATTTTTTGTACAAGCTCAAGTAAATAAGGGGCGCGATACCCCATCTTGATTTCTTCTCGTAAATATTTTTCATCAACATTGCAAATTGCTTCAAATGTCGGAAATGAATATGCAATAAGTTTTTTACCGTCGGCTGTAATGTAAGTAAATTCCTTGCCCAATTTAGTTGTAAGGTTGTTCACCATAATTTCGGTTAGCGCCCAACTGCAATTTGTAGTGCAAATCATTTTTACAACATCTTCGAAAACTGTCGGACATCTGAGTAATCTCCCTGCTTTGAGTTTATAAACCCACTTGAAGCGCAGATCTCTTTTTGCTTCGTTATAAAATTCAGTCAAATCCTCATCGAGCCGGAAAACTTTCGCAATTTGATCTATTAAATCGAATTTTTCGTACTGATGTAATTCGTATCCGGTTTGAAATTCAACTTTAATGCTTCCTTCATTAGCGTTGCTTAAAAAACAATAAACGAGTTCGCCGCTACGGGTAGTGAACAACCTTTCAAGAACCGATTTTTCTTTATCAACGACAAACGGTTTTAGAGCACACCAACCGTGACTGTAAACAGTTCGCCAAAAATCAAAATATTTTGGAGTGGAAATATAGAACTCACCGGTATTTAACGATTTAACTTTCATTATCATCTAAAGTTGTTTTTGAAATTTTTGAAAGTAATTTACGGTTTGTAGAATACATATCCAAAAGTTTTATCATGTTGAGCATTGCTTCCTTCGGTTTGAGATTGTTTAGCAATCGTCTTAATGCGTAATGTTTTTCCGTATGCCTGCCGAACAGCAGTTCCTCGCGCCGTGTTCCAGACTCCTGAATGTTAATCGCCGGAAAGATACGGTGGTTTGCCAATTCGCGGTTCAGCACAAGCTCCATATTTCCCGTGCCTTTAAATTCCTGAAAAATCAACTCGTCCATCCTCGAATTTGTATCAACGAGTATCGTTGCGATGATAGTAAGAGATCCTCTGTCTTCGAGTGCTCGTGCCGATCCAAATATTTTTTTGGGTATTTCAAGTGCACGTATATCCACACCGCCCGACATTGTTCGACCGCTGCCCGGTTGAAAAGCGTTAAATGCTCTCCCCATCTTAGTTAACGAATCTATTAACAGAACTACATCCTTACCGGTTTCGACTTCCCTTTTCGCATAATCTAAAACAAGTGATGCAATACGGACATGACTTTCTCTGCTGCTATCGCTCGAACTTGCAAACACTTTTGCATTTACCGAACGCCGGAAATCTGTTACCTCTTCGGGTCTTTCATCAACCAGCAGCACTATCAACGAGATATCGGGATGGTTGGTACCGATTGACTTAGCTATTTGTTTAAGCAGGATTGTTTTCCCTGCTTTGGGTGGGGCGACTATTAAAGCTCGCTGTCCTTTACCTATCGGGCAGAGTAAATCAAATATCCTTAGGGAATACTCGTTCGGTTCGGTAGTTAAAACTATTTGTTCGGATGCATCTACCGCAGTGCCTGTTTGAAATTCCTCACACTTCAGCCATTCTTCCGGCAACAAACCGTTGACTGTAAGAATTTCTTCGACTTCTAAAATTCCACTCCGTTTCTGAACTTTGCAATCCAGTAGAACACCTTGCCGAAGATTAAATTGTTTTATAAGCTTGCCGTTCACGATCGGCGAGTCGTAATCTTGTTCCAGCTCAACCGAAATTTTGATTAACCTTCCGACTGGTGAGAAATAATGTTTTACGTTTTTATTACTTCTGACAATTTCAAGTATTCCGGTGAAATATTTTTCGGAAGATAGTTGTGGTAAAATATTCTGAGTGTTTATAGTTTTCAAGTTTGTGTAAAATTCAATTCTTAAATAAAAGAGGTCAAGCTACCCTGTGTCACACCTTCGGTAACTTACCGTTGCTTCCTTCCGGACCTGGCGGGGTTGGGCTACTTACGGTTGCACAGGACTTGACCTCTTAATTATCTAAAATTATTATAAAAAAAAACGGTTACAAACTACCATCATGCATTTCTAAACTTTCATCTACAAATAAAGTTTGAACAATGATATTTATATGTAAATTTGTTTTTTTCAAGTATATACAAAATTTCCATCACAACGCTGGTTGCTTTTTCAATAGTATGTTTCGCATTAGTGGATAATTTAGCATTACCACTCAAATACCATAACAGTGCGTGAGAATCAATAACTACTTCCATTGAGCAAGGTCTTTCTTAGAAACATATTTTTCAATATCGAAATCAAACAACATTTCAGAAGCCTTCTCGATTAAATTAGTGTCGATATCCATCTTAGCGAAAATTTGTTTGGATTGTTTTAGCTTTAAAATTTCTTTTTCAAGCCTATTAACTTTACGTTCAAGAGTTTTAATATTCATAGCTTTTTACTTTTCACCAATTTTATAAAATAAATCGTCAAGCTACCTTGTGTAACACTTTGGGTAACTGACCGCTGCTTCCCGCTTATCATAATTGAATCAAAGGAGCGGGATCCGCAATCCGACTGATAACTTAACTTCTCCTTCTTTGCGGGATCGTTAAGTTATGTCGGATTGGGAGTGGAGCTGATCGGGATCGAACCGACGGCCTCCTCGTTGCGAACGAGGCGCTCTCCCAGCTGAGCTACAGCCCCAAACGTTCTTAAAATTCAGGATTAAGTAATAGAGGTGAGCACTTGACCGAAGCATCGTTACTGCTTCTATTTAAGGAGGTGATCCAGCCGCAGGTTCCCCTACGGCTACCTTGTTACGACTTCACCCCAGTCATGAATCACAAAG
>JAUXOG010000108.1 GCA_030682385.1 Bacteroidota bacterium | reverse complement strand
ATAGCATCTTCCGAACTTGTAAGAATGATTTATTTGGATCGGAGATACCGGTTGCTTCGATGCGGTAGAAGTAAATGCCGCTTGGCAATCCGCCTATATTTGTGGCGGATGAACCGCCAAATTTAATTTGATGATTTCCTGCTTCTTTTTTTTCTGCTACGAGTAGTGTAACGCGTTGACCGATTGCATTATACACACTAATAGTTACATAAGACTCGACGGGTAAATCGTATTTAATAATTGTAAACGGATTGAAGGGATTGGGATAATTCTGATATAACGAAAATTCTGTGGGCAGGTTCTTTCCCTTATGGGAATTTAAAATTAAACTACTTATTGTTTTATTGGTTACTGTTATTTTACCATTCCCGGTAAGCTCAATAGGTTTATCGTTCGTACCATCTGATAAATTGTATAAAAATGATTCGCTTTCAACGTTTGAATTGTTTCTTACGTCCCACGATATTGTCAATGGATATTTTGTAGATGCAATCTTAATGAATGCGGGGTAATTTTCTTTCAAATCTGTATTAAGAGTATGCAATATGTATCCCTTTCCATCGTTAATGAACCGGGCATCAAATACACTGAAGTTCGATGTAGGGGGTAATTCGTAGAACTCTGTATTGAAATCAGTTTGCAGTTTCAAACCGAAGAAAAGCTTTTGTGAGTTACCATCGGCATCGGAGATAGTCAACGAATTAAAACCATCGAGATAATTTGAGGCAACATCAATTGATGAAGAATATTTTTGCATAATATTTGAAAACATCACCAACTTACCAGCTTCATTACACTTTACCCAATATCCTTTGCCCGGCACAATGTAAGTTGCAGCATAGTACCCCGACGAATATCCATACCATAATGAATTTATCAGGACTGTAGGAACGCTAATAACAGTTGAAGTTAGTACATCATACGAAATTGAGCCGATTAAATTCCATCCCTGTTTTACATCTATCGTGTCGCTTGTAATATACGTTCCGTTGATATAGCTAATTCCTGGAGCGTTAAATTTTCCCCAATATCCTTTTCCATTAATGAGTATCGGTTGTGCAGCATAACCGGATTCACCAAATTCAAACACATAATTAGTCAAAAGATTCGGAAATAGAATTTTAGCGCTATCGGTTCCAATTGCCCTACTGACCGGATTAGAGATTAGATTCCAACCATTATCATAGGACACACTTATCGAAGAAATCGGAACAATGGTATCGCGTGTGAGTATCGTACCGTTATCACCACAAATCCATGCTTTAGAATCAGATATAACTTTTAATCCGAATAAATCATAACCCGTTTTTGGAAATTCGCTTATCCAATTTAATCCACCGTTAGTGCTATGTAAAACTAAACCGCTGTCGCCAATCGCCCAAACCGAATTATGCGATATTCCACTTGCAATGTAAATATTTCGTGTTGTTCCGGTCGTTAACTTTTCCCAATTTAAACCACCGTTAGTAGTTTTTAAAATTAATCCGTTTGTACCTGCACAATAGCCATTATTTATATCGAAGAAATCAACATAAAAGATTGTTTCAAGAGTGTTACTCGTTTGCCGCACCCAGGAACTTCCTCCATTTGTAGTACGCAGAACAAGTCCACCGTCGCCCACTATCCATCCGTTGTTTGCATCTTTAAATTTTACACCGAAAAAAATATTAGCCCATCCTGTAGATCTTTTAATCCACGAATTTCCAGCATTTGTTGTATAAAAAAATTCACCAACATCTCCAACCACCCAACCTTGATTTCTGTTAATGAAGCTTATACTTAAAAGTGAATTAAAAGTATTAGTAGTTTGTTGAATCCAACTACTTCCGCCATTCGAGCTATGTAGTATAACTCCCCCGTCCCCGACTGCCCAAACATAATTGGAATCTATAAGCTCAGCGCCGTAGAAGGAATCTCCTGTTACTCCGTTGTTAATCTCAACCCAAGTGCTACCACCATCCGAAGTGCGAGATATTTTGCCGTATTGTCCGACTGCAAATCCGCGGAGATGATTTGAAAATGTTACCCAATTAATACTTTTATTCATTCCGATATTATTGTATATCCAGTTAGAAGTTCCATTTTTATAACCTAACAAACCATACTCACCGACTATAAAAGTTGTTGTATTCACACGGGTTATTCCGTGAACCGAAGCATAAGTCGGAATTGACTCCGAAAACCAACTCGCGCCGGAATTCGTTGACCTTAAAATAGTGCCGTTGTGGCCTGCTATTAAAAATTCAGTGCTGGACGCAAAGAAAATATCATTTAAACCTTGCGTTGTACCAGATGGAATTTTGGTCCAGTTTGCACCTGAGTTTGTTGTGGAATATATCGAACCATTCATCCCGACAACAAAACCCAAACTTGTATTATAAAATTTTATATTGAATCCTGCTTGAGTAGTATTGAATTGTAAAGACCATGTAATACCAGCGTCAATAGTTTTTAGTATATATCCGTTCGAGCAAGTCGCCCACCCGTTGTTTAATGAAGTAAAATAAATCGAGTTGATGCTAGTTCCGAGAGGTACGCTCATCGTTGAGATTTTAGTCCATGTAGCTCCACCGTTAGTGGTTTTTAAAATGGTTCTTTCATCGCCGCCTGCCCAGCCATTGAGTTTGTCATAAAAATAAATTGAATTTAAACCATTTTGTGAAAAACTCGTTTGGTCGATCCATGTAGCTCCGTTGTTGGTGGTATAAATTATCGTCCCATTATCGCCGGCAATCCAAGCGGTAACAGAATCTTTTACACAAATATCGCGGAAATTATCTGTAATACCTTCATATTGAATTTCCCAAGTTGCTCCTTTGTTGGATGTGAACATAATTGTACCGTATTCGCCGACCGCATAGCCATACCATTCGTTATAAAAAGAAATTTTCCAAAGATTATTTCCTTGTGGTAAAGGATTTTGCCATTTCCACTCGGCGGTGAATCCAATTGAACTAATTAATAAAACAAAAAATGCTAATTTATATTTCATGTTAATCTCCTGTTATAATCCTATTCCGAAACCTGCCGATGTAGTGCAAAGTGAAAAATCATTATAGTTGTCGTTTGATTGATTTCTTAATATAATTCCGCTTAGGTATAAGTCAATCCCTAAACCGTCAATAATATCGATATATTTTGAAAGATATATTTCTGCCGTTGATCTAATGTCTTTTCTATTGGTTGATATTTTCTCACCAATCAAATTAAGGGCGGGTGCCTCAAATCTTTTTTGTTGATACGCTATATCAAATAACATATTTATATTGAAGGGAAGAATTTGTTTAAACCGGAGCTTAGCTTCAATTCCCCGGTAGGAAAAATGGTCGTTATAAATATCATCGGTAAGAATTGAAGTATTAGCATACTGGGCAAGGTATCGGATCGATGATTTCGGATTGTACCGATACAGTACTGAAGTTTCGATACCTGTGTTGTTCCAATCCTTCCCGAGAAACAGACCGGTTGCAATTTGTAGAGTTCCGGTAGCTTGTGGTTGTGTGAGTATTTTTTTGTCGGAAAATATTTTCAATTTCGCACCCGGTTTACCGACACCCGGTTTTTTTTCGACAAAAGTTCGTGTTGGTTCAAAACGGCTTGTGTCATAAACAGTTTTTGTGTAGAATTTATAACCAATCGACAAATTTATTCCGTAATGTATTTTCTCATTGTTATTATTACCAGTTTGCAAAAGTAGCTGCTCTGTTATGTTGGACAATTCCATCAAGTTATTATAATTTCTGTATCCCAATGAATTATACAATCTGATATAAATATCCTCAAAAATAATAGACCGGTAACTTGATAATAAATCAACTCCAAAGTTGTCGAACTCTTTATACACCTGTTTATCGTGTCGGGCGCTCGCTAATATCCCAAGGTCAAGAAAATCGCTTGTTGAATCTTCCACGATCATAATCTCATCGTCAAATGTTTCCGAGCTTTCAATCTCGCTCAAATCTGTATCTTCTTCATTCATTGAGCTTTCATCATCTTGTTCTGTTTCTTCGAGTTCGTTATCTTCTTTCTGTTCGGGGATTGATTCAGCTAACTTCTCCGGGTTTTCAACTTCACCGGCATTTGTAGAAAATTTGATTTTATAGCTTCCTAAAAATCTATGTTCGTAATAATTCCGTGCTTCGAAACGATTAAATAACATCAATCCGCTGATGTACTTTAAACCAAGTTGGGACGATTCATAATCTTTTGTAAAATTCAACTCGGTGTAAGTTTGTTTTAACTGATCTCCGATTTTTTGGTAATTATATAGGGGATTATTATGATAACCATAACCAAACGATGTATATCCTGAAAATTGAGTATAAAGAGTTGAGGACTGGAAAAATAATATTGCACCTATAAACCACCTTAACACCATTAAGGGACCTCCGTTAATTCTGTTTCAAACCGAATTGTCTTATCCCACACCCGTTTTTCTTTTTTGATATACTCTAAATAAACCGCTTTTATTACTATAAAAATCCATAGTTGACAATATGTAAAATACATTAGAAGAATCATCCAGAGTTTTTTTGGGCTATCTTCAGAGTCGAAAGAAATTGCGAACATAATTTCAAAAATAAATAAAACGAATGCAGTTATCCAAATAATCGTGTACGGACCTGGCACCGATATACCAGCAAGGTTAAAAATCCCCATCAAAAATATCAAATCAGAAATCAGTATCGCTATGAAAAATAGATAATACAACGAAAGAGTATAAAGCATATCGAATGCAAGTCGTTTATTTTTAAAATATGGAATCTGTTTAAAAAATTTTGCTACCACATAATTATTGCCTCTCACCCAACGAATACGCTGACGTAACCAAACATTCCATTTTTCCGGCTCCTGTTCATAAGTTATTGAATATGGAACATACTTAATCTTATAACCTTCCTTATAAATTCTAATACTCAATTCCGAGTCCTCGGCTAAAGCATCTTCATCCCAACCGTTCAGTCGGTCAATCAACCATGACCAAATTACGAAATTAGTACCGGGTAGGGTAGCAATCCCGTGCATTTCCCATCTTCCTGCTTGAAGCATAGATTGGAAGCTTAAAGTTTCTATGTTTATAAACTTTGTTAATAAATTCCGGTTTTTATTTACCGTTCGGAATTTCCCTATCGCTGCACCCAATTCTTTATTAGTTAACAACTGTATAACTAGGTACCGGAGTGCGTTCTCTTCGGGTGTGTTGTCGGCATCATAGATTGCAATGATCTCAGAGTCAGTTTGCTTTACACCAATATTCAAAGCTCTCGATTTACCTTTCCCTCCTTCTCCAGTCGCTACATTATAAAGTATAATTCGACTATCCAGCTTAGTATAGTGTTGCGTTATTTCACGTGTCTTATCAGTAGAGCCATCATTGATTACAACTATTTTCAACTTATCCTTAGGATAATTTAATCGCAGCATCGCTTCTAAAGTTTTACCGATAACTTTTTCTTCATTATGTGCAGGGATAAGTATTGAGCAAGTGGGGAATTGATAATCAGCACTGTCAATTTTTTCTTTTTCTTTTAACGACCTAACATAGTTTTTAAAGCCAAATACAGTTAGTAAAAACTGATAAGCAATCATAAACCAAATAACTATAACAGAAGCTACAAAAAGAAAACTCAACCCTGTTTCAACTCCTGCCATTTAGTACTCCATTTTTCTTCATAAGGTATTTTTTGTTAATTGTTTTTACATATATCTGCATTATTATTAACCCGACGATTGCGATAATTCCGAAAATAGATATACTTATGCTCGACCATAAACTCGTAAGATTTATTCCGTATGCAACAGCACTACCACCTACAATCGTAGCAGAATGTTTTCCTGCGGGTAAATAAACAGTAAAACAATCGTTCCCTTTCATCACACTAAAATCATACTCTTCGCCATCGATGGTGATTTTTGAAGGTTCTTGATCGAGTGAAATGAGTGTTTTTGTGTTTGATTCATAAGTGATGTTCACATCCCTCATTCCGTATGAAACTGCAAGTATGTTGGTAGTAGTAGATAATATTTTTACCTGTAACTCGTGTGTCGAGTATGTATTAAGTGCGTCCACACCAAGTTTGACTGTATGTTCACCGGCGGGTATCAAAAAAGAATTCCCTCTTGAGGAAGATATAGGCTTTCCGTCAAGCGTAATTACCTGGGTGCCATTTTTTAGTTTTAAAATAAATGAATAAGGTGAATTAAATTCATAACCCTTTTCAATGTTTTTGTATTTTACCTCACTCGCTAAAGCGTAAGGTAAAAAAATCATATCTTGCGGATTGACACTAGATTCCGAGTAAATTACAACTCGCGGTGCACCTAAAGATGCCGACCTTACAAGATGAAAGCTTTCAGTACCGGTTTGTATTAGTGTCGGGAAAGGAGTAATCTCATCTTCCCGTCTGAAGCTCATAATGTTCAAGTCGAGTAATAGATTCGTTTTCCCGCCTAATAATGCATTATATCTATTACCAATTTCTTTATACCGGAGTGGATCGGTTGACCAAATGTGTTGCGGGTCTTGAACATTAAGAGAAAAATTATATTTTTTCTGTAGTTGAAATATTTTTTCCATATCAACTGCTATATATTCTTTCAATTCAGGGGAACCGTAGCTGTCCATTGCGGTTACGATAATTTCAAAACCTGGTTTTGATCTCGCGTATTCGGAAAATTGGGTTAATAATAATTCGTAGATTTCGTTTAATTTATTAATCCTATATTCGATAATAGATTTTTTAACATACTGATTGTTCTGCCAATAATATTTTGAATTTGGATTAAAGATATTTTCAAGCTCAATGTTATATTTTTCCCTAACCTCCTTTATTGCAGAAGAGTGCATTGGCGTAAAATGATTTGGTTCATCGAATCCTTTTCCGGCTTCAAAATAAAGTTCGGCAAGATTAACACCATCCCAGTTGTAACTGTTAAGAAGTTTCATGAATTCTTTTGTCATTGCCGAAACGCAGTTTTTATCTGTCATAGCAACAGGGTATCTCCACGACGGTCGGGCGTCGTTACCTAAGTAATTTTTCTCGCGCCATTCAGGGTGTTCAGCCCAAAATTTTTGATTGATTTGTGGTGGTTCAAGCCATGCATAAACTAAAATTCCATTTGAGTGTGCCAACATGATTAGCCGTTTATAATCATACGTGTATTTAGGATACTGATGCCATGCAGCAACGTGAATAACTCGGATTCCCTGATTTACCCATTGCTTAATTTGATTCTCGATGCTGTATGTATGACGGAATCCTGGGTCAAAAAACACTTCAAGGTTCTCTCTCCTAATTATTGGTGTAAGCTTGAAATATTTACGAACATATTCCAACAGATATGGATATAAACTATATCCCTCTTGCGAATAAGGATCAAATATCGAGCTTATGAAAATCAGTTTTCCCTTTCCAAACCTTTTTCCAATCACTAATGGCGCATCCGTGATATCATCGACACAGAATGTTTCATCAATGTCATCGCATTCGAACTTATTCACGAGTTCTGTATATCTCCAGCTTATCTGTTCTTCGGGAAAATAACGGTCTCGGACTTTTCTCACTCTAAGTCTGTTTTCGCTAAATTTAATTCCTAATTCCTCAGCTAAATAGTTTTTAGAATCGGTGATTACATTCCCTCCCTCCTCGATAAATTTTACTACAATATCAAAGTCGGATGGCTTTAATGAATCAACAAAACTGAAAGGAACAAGTAAAAGGTTGTAATTTTTTAAATCAATATTCTGTCCGACATATATAGTATCAACATTTATATTAACGCTCTGAAAAACAGATACAAAAGATGCTTGATCGTTGTAAGCAGCTCCCTTCGCGTAATGATTCCACAAAACTACCGGTCTTGCTTCATCGAGATGATCTGGGGTAGGAATAATCTTGTTGTAAAATTTTTCTAATTTGTAATAAGTGTTCTCATAAAAATTAGTTTGCCTTTCCTTGTATTCGGTAAGTTCTGCCTTGTAGAATTGCCCAGGTTTTAAGTTGTCGCCTACTAGAACAGTCCCGTTCAGTCTCTTTTCTGATTGTTTCCTTTTAATTATTTCACCCGATGAATTGAAGTACGCTTCTACTAAATATTGATCCTCAAGATTCAATGTCTGCTTTTGATTTCCACTTAAGATTACTCTATCCTTAGTTTTTACCCAGTTTGTTTCATATTTTAAATCAATGTATGTATATCCCAATTCTTGGATACCATCTACTAATTCTTCTAACAAATCCAAATCAAGAAATGGATGGAAGAAACAAGAAGCGAAACCATCACGAACATACAGATTTGTTTTAGCTCCTTTGATAATATTTTGAACAGCATCCCGGCTTATTTGTTTATTTGTTTCGTCAAGTGGTACATATCCAAGATTTTCAGGATAAATCGTTTGTCCGAATAAATCTTTTTTTATAATGTATGGGAAAAACTGACTGTAGTCGAAATTTTCGATAGAAAGTCGCTGTTCGATTGCCGTACTGAAATAATTTGAAACTGTTTTGTAAAATAAAAGCGAGGCAGTATAATGTGGAGTTTCCCAAATAAGCGGATACAAACCATTTTTCATAAACTCCTGAATTCCCATCTCGATCTTTTTTGAGAATGCTTCCGCCGATTCATCCTTAATCGGTGCATTAGTGCTTTCATCCCAGAACTCAAAATCTGCTGCCGACATTCCTTTGTATTGGTGGGTTACACCGTGCATAACCAGAGTACCGCCGTTTCGGACCATATATTTTAAAGCATCAACCATTTCTGGCTTATCCGATAAACTGACCCGAATACCTTCGGCTGGATTTACATAAAAGGGAGAAACACCGAACAAAAAAGGAATACCTCGGTCGCCTAAAAAATCTGCAATGTCTCTTAATTTATTTGGATTATCAAGGGGACCTATGTCTTCGATTCTTAAGATCGCTGAGTGTGATTCTTCGTGTTGCTCATTTAAAATATCATGAAGCATATCGGCAAAAAGGAGATAACGGTCGGACTCGCTCGCTGAGGCGAACGGAGAGTCGGCAATATAATAAAAATTATCAGACTTGACTATGTAAGGAATTTCGATTCCATACTTTGATGATATTACGTGTGCGAGAACGCTGACCGTTCGCTTATCGCTGATATTAATAATGTTTGCATTTGGCTCGCCCTTAGTAAATACTTTTTTTCCGGATTTCACTAAATCGTAATGGGTTGCTGTATCTAATTGAGAAACATCAAAACCAAATATTTTCTTTAAATCATATTTTTTTGAAAATTCCTTAAACCCTGTATTAATCCAGATAATTGTTTTTGATGATTTAATAACATCGTTTAAGAATTCTGGTGGTACATTATTATCTGCGTTGAACCCGATGTAGAATGTGAAATCATAATTATTTATTTCACTCTCGGAATAATCGACTATACCTTTAATATCTGTTTTTGTATCAAAGTGCCCAAGAAGCGTTGCAAGTTGCCGCCCATCTCCCATTGCGATGTTATTAATCAGCGAAGTCCCTTCTACGAGGATAAGAACTTTTTTAGTATTTTCACTCTCCGAAAATGCGTAATTCGATTTTAATAAAAATAAGAGGATGATAAAAACAATTTTGATATATTTAAACATCTAGTTTAACCCAAACTCAAAATTAATAGCCCCAACATTATTTTTATGCTTATAAAATAGATCATTGGAATTGTTGTCGATGTAATCGTACAACAAGCTGATGCTGAAATTATTAATAAATCCTGAAATAGAGAAGGTTTTTTCTAACATAAATGATGTTACAAATAGTTTATCGACTCGTTGGTTTGATATTATGTTATCGTTTAAATCGTAGGCTGGTCGATTCACGTAATTCTTATTCCCGTACGAAGCGGAAAGAGACGACATCATTGACCAAGGGAGAATTTGTGTGAGAGTAAGTTCAAACGAAGTTCCCTCGTATCCATAGTTATCATCAAAAATCTCGTCGTCTGAAATCATATATCCCGACGATAAATAGCGAGTTTCTTCCTGAAGATTTTTCTGATATTGCATTGCAAAACTCAATCCTGTATTCTCAAAAATTGATTGAGCGACTCGGGTAGTTCCGATAAACTGCATTACACTTGGCGACGTTTCATTAAGAGTTTGCCGCGGCCTGCCACTGCCTATCGTCGATAATGTTTCGGGTGGTGCATTTGTGTAAGTTTTTATACCTAATCCGGTCTCAAATATTAAAGTCGTTTTACTCGGCAAAAATGTGGTAACTTGTGCAAAACCGTAGTTCTCTAAATTACTTAATTCTTGTAATTCCTCATATCCTAAATATTTCAAGCGGTAGCCTAACTTGCCAACGACTCTTTCACCTAAATATTGCTTCGCATTAATATAAGCGGTGTATTGATTATAATTAATAAGTGTATAAGAAGAGCGGTTTGACCGCGTGTTATAAGTGCCGCCCATATTTAAAGCCGATTCCAAATCTTCGCCGAAAAGTTTTGTATATACGAGTCCCGCTGAATGCGCATAAAATGTGCGGTCGATTGCTTTTTGAAAATAATTAAAAGAACCCATGTAAAACAATTGTGTGTTTGATGATTCGCTTGAAAAATCGTAAGCCGACGATAACGACAACTGAGCAACTTTATCTTCTATATTAAGATAATTATTACTGATGTTATCATCGTATGATGTGTGAATGCTTGTGCTTAGTTGAAATTGTGCAGAAGCAGGATGAATAAAAAGCAAAATTAAAAACACTACTCCAATGGAGATATAAATTGTTGATTTCATATTTTTTCCTATCTACGATGTCGTTTACCGGGTGTTGTTTGATCTCCTTGATGACGCAACCGCAAGCCAATTCCGCTTGAACGGTTGTCGCAAACTCCATCACCATCGCGGTCGATGAACTTTTCCTGCCGACGGCCGCCCTTCTGAGCTTTTTCTTCTGTCCTATCGTCTATGCCGTTAGCATTTTCATCAACGAACTGCGAGCGCCGGGTTTCCTTTTCTGTGTTCCGGTTTGCAAGCGAATCGCTGCCCGATTGAGAGTAAATCGGAATATGTAAAAATATTGTTATGGTTATTATTGTTAAAAAATTATTCATAGTTTTGTTTTAATATCTGAAGTTACGCAGAATTGACTTTTTGTCATGTTGAGCGAAGCGAAACATCTAAAAATAGCTCGAATTTGAGGTTTAAGATTCTTCACTTCGTTCAGAATGACTCTTTTGCGTAACTTCAGATAATAATCATTAAAATATA
>JAUXOG010000107.1 GCA_030682385.1 Bacteroidota bacterium | reverse complement strand
CATATTTTCAGAATTATCGATTGAATAACTTAGCGCATATTGGTAATCGGCGCCGTTGGTTGTGTGAACGTCAATAAAAAAATCGGGAAGCCATGTATTGAACATTTTCAGGAAGGCGCGGGTTTCCAGCGCATCGGCTTTCATATAATCGCGATTTAAATTCAGGTTGGTTGCATTTGTTCGCCATCCCATTTGTGAAGGTCCATTTTGATTGATGCGGTTGTAGGAGCCAAATCTTTCGTGCCCATCGACATTATAAATGGGAAGTATCAGAAGAATTGTATTATCGAGTAGGTGAGGATATTTTTTTGTGATAACAATATCACGCAAAAGCATCAACGAGGCATCCTTGCCTTCGATTTCTCCTGAGTGAATTCCATTTTGAATTAAGACAACGGTCTTTGAAGATTTATAAACTTTTTCAGGATTAAATATTTTATCTTTTGAAACAATCAGCAAAGGAATATCACGCCCTTCACCACTTTTACCGATAGAAATTATCTTTATCCAAGGTGAGGCTTTTTCTAATTGCTTGCAGAAGCCCAAGGTTTCTTCATAGCGTGCAGTTTCAATAAAATTAGTGCGCTCCGCTTTCGTTAGCCATTCGTGTGGAATTTCCTGTGAGAATCCAAAAGAATAAATAAAAATAAGAACAATTAGTATTTTGAACATAAATACCTCTAAAAATTATTTTGAATAAAAATCAATCATCTTGCTGATTGATGCGCGGCAAACTGCGTCGAAGTCGGCTAAGCTTAATGTAAACATACGGCAGTCGGCTTGTGGACGGAAGAGCCCTTCTGAAATATATCCTGCCCCTTCAAACGCACCTACTTTGCCGGCATACTTAGTAGATTTTAAAATATTTTGAGTTTGTTGAATCAAAGGTTCACGCTTCTGGTAATAGTCGGGCGCCAAACGATCCAATTTTTGGCGGAGACTTTCGAGACTGTCGAACTCAGCTTTCTCCCACGTAGTTGGAATTGGTGTATCGGCATCAACAAGATGTTTCCATTTTAATTTCTCTCTTTTAGTCTGTGCGGTAACATTCGGCTCCCATGGTTCTACACCTTTTGTATAAAAATCGGTGTACGAAATTTGCGAGCTATAGTATTCATCGCCAAGTCCACCGAAGCTATGCCCGAATTCGTGAACATAAACATAGTCGATTTGCCAATCTTTATCGGCAGCATCGGGAATCGTATATGTAGTTGTGTAAAGGTTGTAAATTCCGCCGCCGCCATAACGATTATCGTTCACAAGAATGTTTATGAAATCGTAAGGCACGGCTGCTGCAATATCGCGTAAAGTTTTATTCTCTTCAGTTAAAATATAACGAGGTGATGAAAAATAATTATAAGTAGTGCCAAGAATGTTATTCTTGTAAACATTTGCATCGGGCTTATCTATGCCTGAATCCGCAGAAACAACTTCTACCGTCCATACATTAAAATCTTTTTTCCGTTCTTTGAACGGACTAACACTGAACATGTGGTCGTTTACTTTTTTAACATCTTTACGGAATTTTTCAATATCATTTTTTGTATAGCCATCGCCAATTATCAGCACATCAACTTTTTTATCCGAAGGTCCGTTGTTCATAACTTGCGTAACTTTGAAGTCATACTTACGACTTTTTTTATTAACAATAGTTGGATTTTCGGGATCAATTGTAACCGAGTAAATTTCTTTAAACATCATCTGTTTATCGCGCCTGTTGATTGTAAATTGGATTTTCTGCTTTGGCATCGGAAGTCGGATGGTTTCGTGGTAAGTTATAAAAACACCGGGCGCAGCTTCATCGGTTGTCTGCCACTCGTTGAAGATTGTAGAATAACCGCGTGAGAAAATTAAATTATTGGTCGCAACATCAAATACCTTTACTAAATATTCACCATAATTGAGTGTATCGATCAAGTTAATTTTGCTTCCAGGCCATTCACTTTCCTCATATATTTGGTCGATACTGAATATCTCTTGCGTCTTTGAACCGGTATGGAAACAATCAACACGCATAGTTTTATTAAAGAATAATTTATCATAATTTGATTCAGCCACTGAACTCGTTGTAAAAATGAACAAAGCAAACACAAGCAAGTTGGATAGTTTCATAATCCCTCCAATTTATAAAAGCTTTCGATTTCTTTTTTTGTCATATAACGCCATTCCCCACGTTTCAAGCCTTCGATTGAAACATCACCGTAGGCAATACGTTCTAATTTTTTAATTTCATAATTTTGAGCCTCAAACATTCTACGAACCTGGCGGTTTCTTCCCTCGTGAATGATGATACCAACTTCTTTGTTTTTCGTCCCTGGAATAATAATTACTTCGGCAGCCTCTGTTTGCCTGCCGGAAATCTTTACCCCTTTACTCAGTAAAGCAGCGATTTGGGGAGTCATCGGTTCAGCGAGTGTAACCTTGTATGATTTTTTAATCTGGTGTTTTGGATGCATCAAATGATTTGCAAACTCGCCATCAGTAGTTAAGAGCAAGACACCCGTTGTATCGCGGTCGAGCCTACCGATCGGATAAATACGGTCGCGGACTTTTACATAATCCAAAACACTCGTTCTCCCCTTTTCGTCTTTGGTTGTTGTAATACAATCTTTTGGCTTGTTGAAAACGATATACACCGGTTTGTCCAATTTTGCTATTTGTTTACCATCGACAAAAACTTTATCGCGGGTTGGATTAATTTTAAAACCTAATTCGGATGTAATTTTATCGTTTACTTTTACTCTTCCCTCTTCTATCAAAGTATCAGCTTTACGGCGTGAGGCGACACCGCAATCGGCTATGAACTTATTCAATCTAACGAGTTTCATTTCAATTCTCATTTTTGACTTCCATTTGTGTAACATTTTCATCGCTTGGTAATTCAATCGAGCCGGAATTTTGTTCTTCCTGTTCAGTTAAATCTTTACCTAAACGTTTCATCAATTCTTTTTCAACTTCAAACGTAGAATCATTCAAAATTTCATCAATTTCTCTTGGCTTGGGTAAATCAATTAAATCATTTATACCGAAATGTTTTAAGAATGTTAAAGTAGTTCCATAAAGCAGCGGTCTGCCGGGTGATGCTGATCTGCCAACGATTGTAATTAAATCGCGTTCGAGTAACGTGCTAATCATATAATCGACATTCACACCCCGTATTGCTTCAATCTCCGGTTTAGTTACCGGTTGTTTGTAAGCGATTACAGCCAATGTCTCCAATGCAGATTGCGAGAGTTTTCGTTTCGCTTTTTCTTTAACCATTAATCCCAACCATGAGGCAAAATCAGGAAGTGTTGCAAATTGAAATCCACCCGCCGATTGGATTATTCTAAAAGATCTGTTTGATGTTACATATTCGCTATTCAGGTGTCTGATTACAGAGAGAACATCGTCTTCATTCATTCTAATTCTTAAATGGGTTTCTTCGGACATTTTTAGAATGTTCACGATTTCTCTCAAAGACAACGGTTCATCAGACGCAAATATCAAAGCTTCAACTACTTTTTGTTTATCTAATTGATCCATTCTTTCACTTTATAAATTATGAAATCTTCTTCTAAACTTTCGACGTACCTGATGGCTACAATTTGTGCTTTCATCAATTCGAGAAGAGCAATAATCGTTACAATTATACGAATTTTCTCAGTCATATGCGATACAAGTTCAAGGAATGTTCCCTCGTCGCGGGCACGAAAAAAATCGACTATATAACTCATCTGTTCATCAATCGTAATATTCATCAGTTCGATATCGTGATAAATTCTACGAGGAGCACGGTCCATTGCACGCTTGAATGCGGTGATAAGTTTATACATCGTGATATCTTTTAAACCTTCCTCCTGATCTTCAAGAGGAATTCTTTTCTCATCCTGATGGAACGTTTTGCGGAAAGATAATTTTCGCTGCTCTAATTCAAGTGAAGACAACTGATCTGTAACTTCTTTGAACCTTTTATATTCAAGTAACCTTCTGATAAGTTCCGCACGCGGGTCTTGCTCATCCTCGCTGCCTGGTTCTCTTGGAAGAAGCATTTTTACTTTGATCTGCATCAGTTCGGCAGCCATCACAATAAAATCGCCTGCTATTTCAAGATCAAGTTCTTGAAGAATATTTATATAATCTAAAAATTCTTTTGTTATTTTTGAGATTGGAATATCTTTAATATCTAATTCATCCCGCTTGATAAAGAACAAGAGCAGATCGAGAGGTCCTTCGAATTGATGCAATTTAATTTTATAAGACATTAACCAAACTTCATTACGGATCGAACTTCGTTCATAGTTTCTTGTGCAACAAGGCGAGCTTTGTTTTCTCCGTCGTTCAATATTTCGAGAACTAATTCCGGGTTTGCTTCATAAAATTTTCTCTTCTCGATAAAGGGATTAAGATGTTCATTAATTTTGTTTGAACATTTCATTTTACAATCTACGCAACCTAACGCCCCGCTTCGGCATCCAGATTCGATTTCCGGAACTTCGGAGGGATTGAATTTTTTATGATATCTGAATACCAAACAAATTTCCGGTCTTCCCGGGTCTCCTTTACGAATTTTTTGTGGATCCGTTACAGCCGAGCGCATCTTTTTCTGTACTGTTGGCGCATCGTCGGAAATTAAAATTGTGTTGCCTGCCGACTTACTCATCTTTTGGTCGCCGTCTAAACCGGGTAACCTTGAGAAAATAGTCAGGCGGGGTTCAGGTTCAGGAAACACTTCGCCATACTGCTGATTAAAACGTCGGGCTATCTCGCGTGTTATTTCAACATGGGGGACTTGATCATCACCTACAGGAACGAATTCACCTTTGTATAAAAGTATATCTGCCGCCTGAAGCACAGGATAACCGAGATGACCGTAAGATATATTCTCGATATTCAAATCACGAACTTGATCTTTGACTGTCGGATTACGTTCTAAACGAGCTGATGTTATGAGCATAGAAAAAATTAAGTGTAACTCGCAATGCTCTTTAATTTGAGATTGACGGAACATAGGACTTTTTTCAGGATCAAGCCCTACTGCCAGCCAGTCGATTAACATCTCAATAGAATTTTGATAAATATTCGATGAGTTGAGATCGGTTGTAAGTGCGTGGTAATCGGCAATCAAGTGATAATTTTTAAAATCGTTTTGCAGGGTAACCCAATTTTCTAAGGCACCAACCAGATGCCCAAGATGTAGTTTACCCGTAGGCCGCATCCCGCTAAGTATTCGCTTTTTATTAGTCATAAATAGATTGTTGAGTCGTAATTAATTTAAAAAGAGGTAGGGCTTCCATCGTTCATCAATTTTATTGACGCTGTGCCGGATAAATGTGATGTGATTTGGTTTTCTTGGTTGTCGTAGAAGCTTCATATTAACATCTTCAGGTTTTCTATCGTCTTTTTTATTGTTACATGATACACAGGCAGTTATTAAATTTTCCCACGTATCTTCGCCCCCTTGCGATTTTGGAATAATATGATCCAAAGTGAGATTACCGCCATGCGAACCGCAATATTGGCATTGATGTCCATCGCGGCGCAAAATATTTTTTCGTGATAAAATAATTTTCTGAAACGGAATGCGAATGTAAATATCCAACCTCACAATGCTCGGAACGGAAATTTGAGTTTTTGCCGATCGTACAACCTTGCCGTTTTTGGCTTCAACTAATTCGGCTTTGCCAAGGTACAATAACAATATTGCCTTCTTTGCATTGCAAATGCTGATTGGTTCATAATTCTGATTCAGAACAAGTACCCTTGAACTCAGGATACCATTTGACCGTTTTGAAATTGTTAACTTGCTGAAGACTAAATACTTCCTTTTGTTTTTAATTGGTTATGGTTTAAATGATTTATTTCATAAAAAATATATGTTAAAATGAGAAGATAATCAAGTTTTACTATCAAAAATAAAAGGAAACCCAAAATACAAGGTTCCCTTTCAAATTTAGAGTATTAATAATTATTTAAGTTATTTCGGTATTTCTAAAGCTAAGAAGATTGAATTTTCTTCCGATTTGCGAACACGTAATAAAACCGATTCGCCGGGACTTGTATTTTCGATTATTTTGCGTATTTCACTCACTGATGAAACAGTTGTCCTGTTAATTTCTAAAATTACATCATTCTTTTGCAATCCTCGTTTGAAAGCTTCGCCTAAAGTTTTTACATCAGTAACCATCACACCATTATCCACTTTCATATCTCTCTTTTGTTGTGAACTTAAAGACTGAATCGAAAAACCTAAATTATCGAACGAGTATGATTTCAAGGTTGCAGTTTCATCCGATTCTTTTTCTTTCTTATCTGCTTTTGCAGTAATTATTTCTTCGTCATCAGTTCTTGAAGCAAGTTTTACTTTTTTCTCAATAATCTTTCCATCGCGATTCAGTTTTATTGCTACTACATCATTCGGATGCTTCGTTGCGATATAGCTTTGAACTTCATTAGGAGCCGTCATCTCGCGTCCGTCGATTTCGAGTAATACATCGCCTTGTTTCAAACCTGCTTTTTCGGCTGCTCCATCTTTAACAACTCCTTGAATGAGGACGCCTGTTAATTTTCCTAACTTGAGTGCCTTCGACATTGTTTCATCGATTTGCCCGATTTGAACACCGAGATAACCGCGCCGTACTTTTCCATATCGAATAATATCCTGTGCAACATACTTTGCAATATTTATAGGCACAGCAAAACCATATCCTTGATAGCGAGCGTTTGTTGTTGCAATGGCAGTGTTCAAACCTACAACTTCACCATAAAGATTCACTAACGGACCGCCGCTGTTTCCGGGATTAATTGCTGCATCGGTTTGTATGAAACTTTCGATGCTGTAATCGCCACTGATAACACCTATGCCGCCCCGGCCGATTGCACTAACTATTCCAGCCGTTACTGTCGATCGAAGTCCAAGAGGGTTTCCGATTGCAAGCACCCATTCGCCTACTTGTAATTCTTCGGAATTACCGAGTGAGGCAGTTGGTAAATCTTTCCCATCAATTTTGATTAT
>JAUXOG010000100.1 GCA_030682385.1 Bacteroidota bacterium | reverse complement strand
GTATAATTTATGGCAACAGCTCGAACAAAAGCATCTTTCATCGGTTTTTTCTCTAACTTATTTTTATTCATCATAAAAATTATAGTTGGTTTATACATCGGAAGCATAGCCCTGATTTCCGATGCGTTTAATTCGTTGATGGACATTGTTGCCTCGATAGCAACTATCTTCAGTGTGAAGGTGAGTCAGCAGAAAGCCGACACTGATCATCCGTACGGTCATCAGGCAGCCGAACCGATAGCAGGACTTCTCTACGCGATACTTGCCGGTGTTGTAGGTTTTAATTTTATCAAAGAATCCGTTATACGATTATTCCAGCCGACAGTCGCAAATATTAATTGGCTGCCTTTCACAGTAATTGCTGTTACTATTGTATTAAAATCTATGATGGCTATACATTTCAAGAAAGTGGGAAAAGAGCATCGAAGTCCGGTTATACTTGCCAGCTCCGTTGATAGCTTGAACGATGTGATTGCATCATCGTTTGCACTTGTAGCGATTGGAATAAGTTATCTTGGTTATCCGATTTTTGATGGAATTGGAGGAATTTTAATTTCCTTTGTTATTTTAAAAGGGGGTTACGAAATTGCACGCGATAATATTAAATATTTGATGGCACACGCTGCCGATGAAAAACTTTTGGCAGATGTTGTGCAAAGAACTTTAAAAGTTTCGAATGTTAAAGGTGTGAACGATTTAAGATCGCATTATGTTGGAAATCTCTTTCACGTTGAAATACATATTGAGGTAGATAAAAATTTAGACACAAAAACTTCGCACGATATTGGTAAAGCTGTTCAGCGAGAACTTGAATCGATGAATGAAATAAATAAAGTGTTTGTGCATATAGACCCGGTGTGATGAGCTAAGAGTCCCGCTGGTAGCGGGATAAACTTCAAGCAGAGAGCGAAGAGCCGTTGCGTAACACTCAGTTTTCTATCAGATATTCCGCCATCAACTCTGCCTGCTTAAGCACTGTATCAATTGCCTTCTGTTGTTTATCCGGTGGGTATCCATACTTTGTTAGGGTGCGTTTCACGAGCACCATCAGCTTTGCTCTTGCACTTTCACGAATCGTCCAGTCTATTGTAGCGTTTTTCTGAACTTTCTCTGCAATTTCTTTTGCAATTACTTTCAATGTCTCATCACCCAATATCTTCACTGCACTATCATTGACTTCTCGAGCATTATAGAAAGCAACCTCCTCAGTCGTCAGTCCAAGTTTCTCACCTTCTTTGTCTGCTTCCTTTATCTCTTTTGCAATCTTGATGAGTTCCTCAATGATCTGAGCTGTTGTTAATAAATTGTTCTGGTACTTCTTGATTGATGCTTCAAGCATTTCCAAAAACTTCCTGCTCTTTACAAGATTCGTTCGCATCCGGCTTTTGATTTCATCGTTCAGAATCTTCTTCAACAGTTCAAGTGCGAGGTTCTGATGCTTCATCCCTTGTACTTCCAACAGGAATTCCTCTGACAAAATCGATATATCCGGCTTCTTAATTCCGGCTGCATCAAAGATATCGATCACCTTGTCAGACGTTAATGCTGAATCCACAATTTGTTTGATCGCAGATTCGATGTCGGCGGATGATTTTCCGGTTCCCGTTCCTTCAAACTTCACTAACCTTGCTCCCACAGTTTGGAAGAGTGCCATTTCATCCTTTATCGCAAGGGCTGATAAATGTGGAATGGATAAAGCAAACGCCTGACTGAGCAACGTTACTTCTTTCACATAACGACTCTTTCCATCTTGCAATCCTAAAATATGTTCCTCAACTTGCAGAATGATTGAGAGCTTTTCTTTCGGTTCACCGGTAAAGAACCGCTTATAGTTAAATCCTGTGCTGCCCGGATAATATGCCAAAGGTTCAGCGACCAGAATATCTTTTCTCGTTTTGCTTGTCTCTGTAAACAATTGCCTCACGACTTCAAGTTTTTCAAGCATCGATGCAACGGCTTGAGCTTGTGTTTCGGTCGGGTCGCCTTTGCCACCAGAATCTGCGTAGAACTTCAGCGCATTTTTCAAATCAGTTGCAATGCCCAGATAATCTACAACCAAACCTCCGGGTTTATCCTTGAAAACCCGATTCACTCTTGCTATGGCTTGCATTAGCGTATGTCCACGCATCGGTTTGTCGATGTACATTGTATGCAGACACGGCACATCAAAGCCGGTTAGCCACATATCACGGACAATTACCATCTTCAAATCGTCAGCGGGGTCTTTCATTCTATCTGCTAAACCCTGCCGCTGCGATTTTGTTGTGTGGTGCTTTTGCATCACCGGACCATCATCGCTTGACGCTGTCATAACTACTTTGATTGCACCTTTTGTCAGATCGTTGTTATGCCAATCAGGTTTTAGTTTTATGATTTCGTTGTAGAGGTCAACCGCCACACGCCGGCTCATTGCGACAATCATCGCTTTGCCTTCAACCACTTCCTGCCGTTGTTCAAAGTGCGATACAATATCACGAGCAAGATTCGCAAGCCGTTTTTCATTGCCAATAATTGCTTCTAACCGTGCCCACTTTGCTTTAAGTTTCTGTTTCTCGGTTATCTCTTCATCTTCTTCTAACTCTTTATCAAATTCTTCAAGCAGTCGTTTTCCTTCTTCATCCAAATTTACTTTCGCCAAACGGCTCTCGTAATAAATTCTTACTGTTGCTCCATCGGCTACCGATTGAGAAATATCGTATATGTCAACGTACTTGCCAAACACCTGTGGCGTGTTTACATCTGTCCCCTCAATGGGAGTTCCGGTGAATCCGATATACGTTGCATTCGGCAAAGCATCCCGCATGTACTTTGCAAAGCCGTATGCGATGCGTTGCCCTATCACTTCTTTAGTAGTTTTATCTTTGACATCTTTCAGCGATGCTTCGAAACCGTATTGCGTGCGATGCGCTTCATCAGCAATGACGACAATGTTCCTTCGATCAGAAAGAAGTTCATAAACCGCACTGGACTCTGAGTTTGTCGAAGAGTCCGGCAAAAACTTTTGAATCGTAGTAAATACAATTCCACCACTTGCAACGTTTAGGAGTTGTTTCAGATGCGGACGGTTATTGGCTTGCACTGGTTCTTGTCGCAACAATTGCTTTGATGCTGCAAATGTATCAAACAACTGGTCATCCAAATCATTGCGGTCGGTGATTACAACGATAGTTGGGTTTTGCATTTCAGGAGCGGTAATAAGTTTGCCCGAAAAGAATACCATACTCAAGCTCTTACCCGATCCTTGCGTGTGCCAAACTACTCCACCTTTTTTGCTGCCATTATTACCCGACGCTTTTATGCTGCTCTCTATCGCACTGTTGACTGCATAATATTGATGGTAGGCAGCTAATTTCTTTTCTGTTACAACCTGCATGATGCCTGTTTTAGTGTCTGTTTTCTTCGACTTCTCGAATACAATGAAGTTCCGGATAAGATCGAGCAATGTTGTTGGGTTCAACATGCCTTTGAGCAGTATTTCTAATTGCGGGATGAACCTTGATGCTTCTTTTCTGCCGTCAGCGCTCTTCCATGTCATAAACCGATTAAATCCCGCCGATACGCTTCCTGCTTTGCATTCCATTCCGTCTGAGATGACGCAGATTTCGTTATAGGTGAACAAGCTCGGTATTGTTGATTTGTATGTTTGTATTTGTTCGTATGCTTTTCTTACTGTAGCATTTTCATCTGAAGCATTTTTCAATTCGATGACCACTAACGGAATACCGTTGACGAAAAGAAGAATATCCGGACGCTTATTTTGGTTTTTCTCCACGATGATGTATTGGTTGACGACCAAAAATTCGTTGTTGAACGGATTATTAAAATCCACAAGCGCTACCTCGTAGCTTCGTTCGTAGCCGTCTTGCTGATACGGCACTCGCACCTTTTCAATGAGGTATTGGTGAAATGTTTCGTTGTTATGAAGCAAATCGGGCGAGTAGATGCGCATTACTTTTTGTATCGCTTGCTCTCTTGCACTCTCTGGAATATCCGGATTGAGGCGTGCAATACATCTTCGCAGGCGATGTATTAAAATAATCTGCTCGAACGTTTCCCGCTCTGCGTGTTCAGCATCCGGAGCAATAGCTAAACCATGGACATACTCCCAGCCCAATGATTGGAGTGTTTCAACGGCAAATTGTTCGATATTACTTTCAGTTATCGTATTCAATGGTCGGAACTATGATTTATCTGATTTTTATGATTCCTATGATTTATATTTTTTGTTAGTAAGTCGTTTAAAGTTCAAACTTACTTCTCCAAAATTGATTAGCAAACCTATTTCGAGATTATAAGCTTCCAGATAATTTATGGCTTGTGCAAAATTCACCCCGTTAGATAAGCGCATTATCAACGCAAACCGTGTAAAATTAAAAAATATCTAACGGGGTAAACATCTTCTAATTTAGTAATTGCTTTTAATTCTACTGAAACAACCCCCTCTACCAAAAAATCTACTCTTCGTGTTCCAATTTGTTCGTCGCGATAGAAAATAGGCATTTCATATTCTCTGCTGAATGCAATTCCTGCAAGGTTCATTTCAATTGCCAATGCTCTTTGGTAAATTACTTCCTGAAATCCATTACCTAATGTTTTATGAACCGCCATTGCACAACCAATAATCTTTGCTGTAAGCGCCAAGTATTTATATTCTTCTTTAATCATTGTCTGAACTATGATTTGTTAGATTTTTATGATTATTATGATTGTAATTTCCCATTTGGAATATTCTTTTTATTTATCATTGAAATCATTTAATCATAAGAATCACAGTTCAGACGTATTTCCCCACTCATCAGCTTCGGCAGGAGCGTATCCCGCAGTTGCGTGAGCGTGCGGATTTTAATTGTGTTGAGATAAATCTTTTCATCCAACGGGCATGCTTCCTGTTGGAATCTTCTTACTAATTCTTTCGGTGTGACAACATTTTCCAGTTTGTTGAAATCGTCCTTGCCGATTGAGCCAAACACTGTGCCGCTATCTTCAAACTGCTTTATCTGGGCCATCAATGACCGAAGCTTGTAATAGGTGTAAGTACTAAATGAATTATCCACTTTGTAACGAAATGCGGCAACACCACGACCAAGGCAACAATCTTCTATTGCCATATTCATATCACCAACCGGAGCTCTAACGCTCACTAACGTGTCGAACTTCTTTGCCAATCTGGTCGGCTCAGTTGTATAGACCCTTGGCTCAGGAAAACGAAAACCAAAATCTGTTCTCCCTTGAAAAAAAATCATTCCATTTCCGTCTTCATTCAAAGCTGAACCGGATGGTGATTGACCCATTGTAAAACTAAATTCATCTTCTATGGTTCCCCTTTTCCACCCTTCCTCCGCCTCATCTACACCTGCCCGCCGGAGTTCCGCATTGCGGGACGAAGGCAGGAACCACTGTCTGAACAACGTTTCAGCCAATGCTTCCAGGGTTTTGTTTTGGCGGTGGAGCAAATCTATCTTATCATCTAAACTGCTGAGTATTGAGGCGATGGCGGTTTGTTCTCGTAATGGGGGAAGCTCAAACGCATATTCTTTTATTGACGAAGGTGAAGTGTGCCTTATTGAAGTCCCACTTGCAGCCCCAACTATGAATCCCTGATACTCGTAAGTTCTCATCACCCAGTAGATAAAGTCCTTATCCGCTTTGTCCGAAATCAGGTTGACCAAGCCGATTCGCTGGTTATGCAAGAATCTCTTTCCGCTGTGCTTCGGGATTTTTGCCGAATAGCCCAACGTATCTCCCTCCTGACTCAAGTCAGTCATCGTTACAACAAGGTCACCATCTTTAAGAACATACTCTTCAGGATAGTCGCCCAGATAGAACTTGAACCTGTCGGACTTGAACCCACCGCCAATGTTGAAATTGCCGGGTGTAACTAAAATATCAATGGTCGGCTCCGGTGTGATGAATTCACCCTTGAAAGCAAAACCATGCTTAACGTCGATCAAGTCTCCAAGTCTATATTCTTTCCACTCACTCATACAAGCTTATCTTTTCTCAGATTATCCAACATTTTAACAGCTCCAAAATCCATTTTTGAAAAAGCAAACCATTTCTTACCAAGGTCTTTAAGTGAAGCGCCAAAATGATATACATCCTCACTGTCAATTATCATAAATCTATCGTGCGAATCTTTAAATTCTTTTATCTCAATTGCCGGATATTGGGCATTATATTTTTCCATATCCAGCATCATCACTTTAGTTATTTTTTTTGTAAGGATTGTAACTGCAACATCATTTTTTCTTTTAGTGAACAAATCCAATACGGTGTCGTCAATGTAATTGTCAATTAAAAGAATAGATTTTTCTGCTTTACGTATCAGGTCGGAGACAAATTTATGAGCGTCAAAAATTTGTTCGTCATAAAATATTCCTTGTTTAGGTTCAATTTCTTTTTTCTGTAATGCGTTAAAAACTTTATCGAACTTCCCATCCGTTTCAATTTCGTGCTTTAGCTGTCTTTTCTCAACCGTATCAATCCTTTGAAATAGTTGTGCATTATTTATAATAAATTTACGCATCGCAACAAAAGCATTAATTATCTGAATACTAATTTTAATTGCAGTATCACTTCTTAATACTCCGGCAAGCATAGCCACCCCTTGTTCTGTGAAGGCATAAGGTAATTTTCGCCTGCCGCCTCTCTTATTTTTTGATATCACAATTTGTGATATCAAAGATTCACAATTGGATACTGCGATTTGCGACTTGCAAATTTCAAATTCATTTTTTGTTAATCGGAACATAAAATCAGCAGGAAATCTTTCGAGATTTCTTTTTACCGCTTGATTGAGAATTCGTGTTTCTATACCGTAAAAATCTGCCAAATCACTATCGAACATCACCCGTGTACCACGAATGGCATAAATTTTTCGTTGTATCGCTGATGGTTCATAAATAATTATTTCAGATTTTGAATCAACCATTTTCAGGTAATTTAAATTTTATTTTAGAAAGATTTTCAAGAGTTGTGTATGCGCTGTGGTAACCGATTTTGTTATTTGAACCTGCGACAGGATAATTTCCTTCTTTCATTTCGCTTCGTGGTAAATCGTGACCCCTTTGTAGAACACAAAGATCCTGTAATTTATATTCTTTCCACACAGTCATTATCGTTTTTGCTCATTTTTCTCTGGTTTCTATACACATCTTTTTCGATATATATAGATTTTGCGATTTTCTATATATATGCTTAACTACCTGCACTCATTTTTCATTTTTTTGTGCATTATGGTGTCGATATGCACAAGCGTTGTGCACGTTCTCAACTTTTAGAGAGTAACTCATACAAGATTATCTTTTCTCAGATAATCCAACATTTTAACAGCTCCAAAATCCATTTTTGAAAAAGCAAACCATCTCTTACCAAGGTCTTTAAGTGAAGCGCCAAAATGATATAC
This sequence comes from Bacteroidota bacterium, assembly GCA_030682385.1. Lineage (GTDB taxonomy): Bacteria > Bacteroidota > Ignavibacteria > UBA10030 > BY39 > JASEGV01. The sequence continues at coordinate 20,959 of JAUXOG010000100.1, read as the reverse complement.
ATCCTCACTGTCAATTATCATAAATCTATCGTGCGAAATGTTGAACTCCTTTACTTCAATCCTCGGATACTGAGAGTTGTGCTTCTTTACGTCCAGCTCAAGTTGTTTCGATATGTTTTGCGTTAGTATGCTAAACTTTACTGCTTTTTTCCGTTTCAAGAAAAGCGTCAGCACTGTTTCATCAACATAATTATCTATTAGCACGAGTGATTTTTGTGCAGAACGGATAAGACCTGAAATAAATTGATAGGCATCGAAAACCTGTCCGTCGAAGAAAATACCCTGTTTGGGCTGGGGTTGTTTGCCATCTATCGCGGTTAGCACTGTTTCTACTTTTTTGTCTGTCTCTATTTGTTTTAGTTCGAGCGTATCCAGTCGTTGAAAAACTTGGGCGTTTGCTATGATGAACCGCCGCATGGCAACAAAAGCTTTCATGATTTGAATACTGACTTTCACCGCTGTCTCACTTCTCAAAACCGCTGAAAGCATTGCCACACCCTGTTCTGAAAAAGCATATGGCAGGTATTTTCTGTGTCTTCCTCTTCTGCTCTTTAAGGTCACAATTTGTGACCTTAAAGTATCCGATCCAAAATCAATAGATTGCGATCTCAAGAGATCATGCTCTTTCTCATTAAGCTGAAACATGAATTCTTCCGGAAATCGCTCTGAATTTCTTTTAACGGCTTGATTAAGTACTTTTGTTTTAACTCCGTACAACTCTGCGAGATCATTATCGAGCATCACCTGCATATCACGGAGATTGTAAATCCGTTGTTGAATTTTCTCCACTTTCATGATCTCCTTGCCGCTCATCCCAGTTTCACTTTCTTGAGGTTCTCAATAATCAAAGCATTGAGCCGTTTCTCTTCTTTGATCTGCTCTTCAAACTCGGCATTGAGCTTTGCAAACCGTTCAACAAAATTAAAATCATCTTCATCATCAGCCAAACCAATATAGCGTCCCGGAGTTAGCACGTAGTCTTTTGCTTTTACTTCTTCAATCGTTGCGCTTTTGCAAAAGCCGGGGATGTCCTTGTATTCTCCTTCACCTGTCCCCGCCTTCACTTTCGTTTCGGCGGGCAGGCGCCAGTTGTGGTATGTGCTGGCAAATTGAGTTATATCCTCTGGTGACAAATCCCTGTTCTTCCGGTTAATCAAGAAGCCGTGGTTGCGTGCATCAATGAACAATATTTGCCGTGCCCTAATTACGCCTCTCCCTTTGGGAGAGGCAGGGTGAGGGTTCTTGTTCCTTCTCATAAACCAGAGGCAGGCAGGTATCTGCGTATTGAGAAACAATTTGGTCGGCAGGTTTACAATGCAATCAATCAAATCGTTTTCAATCAGGGCTTTGCGTATCTCGCCTTCGTTGTTGGTTTTCGTTGTAAGCGAACCTTTCGCTAAAACAAATCCCGCCAGACCGTTCGGTGCAAGATGGTAGAGGAAGTGAAGTATCCACGCATAGTTTGCATTTGCGGCAGGCGGCGGCAGTTTCTCGCCCAGGATACTCCATCGGGCATCGTCGCGCAGCAACTCGCCGCTCCAATCGCTGTCGTTAAACGGTGGGTTGGCAATAATGTAATCGGCTTTCAAATCCTTGTGCGCATCATTGAGAAACGAACCCTCATTATTCCATTTCACGTTACTGCTATCAATACCGCGAATAGCAAGATTCATCTTTGCTAATCGCCATGTGGTTTGGTTGCTCTCTTGTCCGTAAATGGAAATTCTGTCTGCTGGATTTAACACACCCCCAGCCCCTCTCAAGAGGGGGTTTTTTTTGCGGTAATGGTCTTGATGATGTTTAATAAACTTTTCGCTCTGCACGAACATCCCGCCACTGCCGCAGCATGGGTCAAGCACTCTGCCCTCATATGGCTCAAGCATTTCCACCAGTAATCTTACCACACTACCGGGAGTGTAGAACTGTCCCCCTTTTTTTCCTTCTGCCAACGCAAACTCACCGAGGAAATATTCAAACACTCTGCCGAGCACGTCTTTGCTTTGCGCTTCTTTCGTACCGAGTGCAGCGCTGCCAACAAGATCAATCAAACCGCCTAAGCTTTGCTTGTCTAATTTCTCCTGCGCAAACACTTTGGGCAGAACTCCACGCAAACTTGCGGGATTATCTTTTTCTATCGCCTCCATCGCATCGTCAACATCTTTGCCGATAGTAGGAAGCTTTGCTCTCCCTTGCAGCCATTTCCAACGTGCGGAAGGTGGTACGTAGAAGACTTTCTCAGCTGTGTATTCGTTCTTGTCTTCCGGGTCTGCGCCTTCACTTTTCTGTGTAACGATCTTCTGGTACAACTCTTCAAACGCATCGGAGATATACTTCAGGAATATCAAGCCCAACACAATGTGCTTGTACTCGGCTGCATCCATGTTCTTGCGGAGCTTGTCGGCTGCTTTCCAGAGCTTCTTTTCGAGGGGTTCGTCTATATGTTATTGTTTTTTTTTTGCCATATTATTTTGAGGCTAATATAACAATTTCTATCCAATAGTCAACACTTCCACTCCCCGTTTCGCAATTTCTCAGTCCGATCTTTCTCAAAAAATTCTAATGCCTAACTACTCCATACTACCTACTACTTACTACTCCTACTTACATCTCTTCAACTTCAACTCGTTAGTCAGCCAATCGCACCATTCTAAAATTCCATGATTGTTGTAGCAGGATGTTTCAAATATTTTCAAATCGGGATTTATTTTAAGCGCATTGCGTTTCGCCAATTCTTTATCGAATTTCAGATATGGTAGTAAATCAATTTTATTCAATATCATTACACAGCTTTTTAAAAACATTGCAGGATATTTTAACGGTTTGTCTTCACCTTCTGTTACACTCATAATCACGATGCGGGCATGTTCGCCTAAGTTGTAAGCCGCGGGGCAAACTAAATTTCCAACGTTTTCGATAAATAAAATATCCAAATCGTTCAGCGGTAGTTTATTAACGGCTTCTTCCACCATACGTGCGTCGAGGTGGCAAGTCCCATTCGTGATAATTTGAGTTACTGGAATATTGAATTTAGAAATTCTTTCAGCGTCCAAATTAGTTTGTATATCGCCTTCGACAACACCAACCGAGAGCGCCGGGGAAATAAATTTTAGTGTACGTTCTAATAAGGTGGTTTTACCTGACCCGGGCGAACTGACCAAATTAGCCGTAAAAACATCGGCGTCGTCAAACCGTTTATGCAAATCGGCAGCTATCTCGTCGTTCTTTTTTAATACTTTTTGTTCGATTGTTACGATTCCCATCATTCTACCTCGATGTTTACAATTTCAAATTCGTTGCCGCTTATGATATCAAATTTCGATAAGCCGCATTTAGGACAGTTGATTTCAAAATTTTGCAGTGGAAATTCGTTACTGCATTCACGGCATTTTCCAACGATTGGAAGATTCTCAAAAATTAATTCAGCGTTTTCTGCTGATGTTCCTTTACTCATTTCAGTAAAATAAAACTGAAGCGAATCATAATAAATACCTGCAAGTTCACCGACTCGAAGATTTACTCTTTTAATACGAACTCCGTTAGTGAGTTCTGTATTAGCTGAAATAATTTCAATTATATTCTTGGCTAACGATGCTTCGTGCATTTTCGATTTCCTCAAGGACTAAATCTACAAAATAAACCAAAGCTCTCTCGACTTCTTTCGACAAGCCAACACAATATTCTATTTTGGCAGGTTCAACCCCCATAATAATAATTTCGCAGTCCTTTAAATTATCTATTGTAACCTGCATTAATTTGAGAGCTTCAATCACTTTTATTTGATGAGATGATTTTGCATCCGACTCGATTTCGATTTTATGAAGAGGTAAACGATAAATTGTACCAGCCTGTTGTTTTTGTTTCACTGCATCGAGAACAATTATCTTCTGAAAGCGATCATCTAAATTCATAATTTTGTAGATGTCGGTTCCTGCATCGAACATTACAACATCGTCACTTGTTATCTTCTTTCGTAATTCAGAGAGAGCGATAATACCAAATCCCTCATCCGCCAGCAATATATTGCCAGCACCTACAACCAAAATTTTATCTTGTGAATTCATTCTTATTTAATTTTTACCTCAACCAAATGCGTTGCACATGAAATACAAGGGTCGTATGCACGGGCGATGTGTTCCAAGCTGCTTCGAATTGCTTTTACAGGTTCGTTTATTAAAGCTTCAACTGCACCACGCATATCTTTTTCTACGTTTGCTAAATTCTGTGCAGTCGGTGTTATGATGTCGGCATCTACAATTCTTCCTTCATCATCAAATTCATAATAGTGATACAGCGTCCCTCGCGGAACTTCGATTGCACCGATTCCTTTGCCCGCTTTAACTTCATACTTAATCGGTTCTTCATGTTCAAGTCCATTTTCGACCAGCATCTTTATCAATTGTAAAGAACGTTCGATGGAGTGAACCAACTCAATCATCTGAGCATAATTATTGTGCATCGTGTTATGCGAAGGCAAATTGGGAATTAACTTTTGCTGGGCATCTTTTGCTTTGCCTCCGAGGAACTGCCAATTTAAATTTATCCTCGCAAGTGCGCCAACCATAAAGGGCTGACTATTATACAAACTTTGTTTGGCTGTTGAGTGAGCAACTACTTTTTCGTGGCAGATATTTCGAAACTCTGCAATCGGTCGCTTAACTCCATCCGACGTTAGTATGTAATCGCCTAAGTAGCTGTAGCGGTCTTGCTTGGGTTCGAGAGCAGCATAAATACCGGTATGTGTTGTATATTCGGGGAGACGGATTTTGGAAAAAAGATCAACGAGAGCCCCCGAAAGGTCAAGCCCCTTTTGTAATTCTGTATTGAGTTGCAATAATTCAGCTTTTGTGGGAATGCGTCCGAATCCACCCACGATAGCATTAATGGGATGAATAGCTCTACCCCCAATTAATTCTTGAATTGCGTTTCCTAATTTTTTTAGATTTAATGCGACGGTTACTTCAGCCGGATAATCTTTTGCCATTATGAGAGGACCGTCATAACCTAATAAATCGGGAAGGACGAGACATCCGAGATGCAGAGCGTGGCTCTCGATTGCTTCGCCGTGTAGTAACAAAGCTCTTAGGATTTCTGTTCGTTGTGTAACTTTTATACCGAGTGCATTTTCGCTTGCCATTTGCGACGTTAAAGTATGTCCCGCGGAACAGATGCCGCACACACGCGAAACAATTGCGGATATTTCGGTAAATTTTTTCCCGACAATAAGCATTTCGTAAAAACGTGAACCTTCGAATATATCCATATTAACACGTGTAACTTTACCATTTTCAATTTCAACTTCAATACCGCCGTGTCCTTCAACTCTTCCTAAGTGCGGGATTGATATTATTCTATCTTTTTCCATTCGTTTCTCCATTTATTTTTCGGCTAACAATTTATCGGGAATCCAGGCAGGTGCAGCATACATTGCCATTTTTTGTTCGATATCGTCTTTGGTTATTCCGTGCGTTTTAAACATTGTAACGTTTGCATCGTAATGGGCTTCTTCAATCGGTCCATGACAGCCGCCGCAAGGTATGTTGTGGCTTGGACATCTTGCATTACAACCTGATAATGTGAGAGCGCCGCAGCAAACCTCGCCTTGTTCAATTACGAGGCAGGCGTTTTCGCTCATCTTGCATTCGCTGCAAACTGAAAATTGTAGTATCTCAGGTAAATTGCCCCGCAGCAGTGACGTTACAACTTGTAGAAACTGATCCTTCTCAATCGGACAACCGGGAAGCTGTATATCAACTTTTACGAAGGACTTTACGGGAAGAGCCGGCATCGAATCAACGACATTAATTTCTTCGCCATAAACTTCTTTTTTTAGAATATCTCGTGGAATCTGATTTTTCATTGCTGCAACTCCGCCCCATACCGCACAAGTTCCGATTGCAACCAACAATTTACTTCGCTTACGAATTGCGTGGAGCGCTTCAAGGTCGCGCGACTGAGCTACTACACCTTCAACAAAAGCAATATCCAATAGAGTTGTGTTATCATTATTTGTTTGAGCCATTTCCCAATCGCGTATATCCAATGCGTTTGCTAAATGAATTAATTCGTCTTCACAATTCAAAATTGCCAATTGATCGCCGGCGCAGGATGTTAATCCAAATATTCCAATTTTAGGTTTGTTATTTTCCATAGTCGATTCCATTTTAAAATTCGATTAACTCGGGCATATTTACAATGTCCCAATAGCTAAATATGGGTCCATCTATGCAAGTGTATTTATATCCGATAGCACAATGTCCGCACTTCCCGACACCACACTCCATCCGACGTTCTAAAGACATTAAAATGTGGTCTTTCGAAAAGTTAAGTTTTAACAATTTATCTAAGACAAATTTATAAAAAATTGGCGGCCCGCAAACGGCGGCATAAGTATTCTGTACATTCAAATCTTTTACGTGTTGAAATAGTTCAGTTACCATACCGATTTTACCGCGCCACGGATGAGCGCCCGGATATTGATATGCTTGTTCAACAGTCAACAGACACTCGAGGTCTGTTCGGCGCATCAGCGATTCCATTTCATCTCTGAACAAAACATCATCGGGAGATTTTGTTCCATACATTAAAACAACACGACCAAACTGGCTGCGATTATCAAGTATAAAATTCAGTAACGAACGAAGCGGCGCCATTCCAAGTCCGCCGGCAATAATTAAAACATCGTGTCCCTTCATTTCTTCAACCGGATAGCCGTTACCATAAGGACCTCGAATTCCGACTAACGAATTTTCCGGTAAATTATAAAGTGCATTTGTTACTCTTCCCATTCGGCGTATACACATTTCGAGGACACCTTTTCGCGTAGGTGTTGAACTGATGGAGATGGGAGCTTCACCCGTTCCGATGACTGTGATTTCAGCGAATTGTCCGGGTTTGTATAAAAATTTGTCGTTTAATGCAGGGTCTTCAAACCGGAATAAAAACATGAAATTATCTTCGACCATAGGAATTACACGAACAAGCCGTGCGAGGTCGGGCAGCATTACGTTTGTTGCACGGGCATTTGTTGAATAATTTAAATGAGAATGACGATCCATTATGCTTCTCCTCTGACTTTGTTAAACACTTCGACCACGTGAATTTTTGTCGGACAGTATTGAATACATCTGCCGCAACCCGTGCAACTTGGTTTTCCGTATTGCGAGACAAAACCGTTTTGTTTATCGTAATACCGGTTTCGGACACGGTCGGCACGGTTCACCCGGAAATTATGTCCCCCTGCAACAACAGCATAATCTTTAAACAAACACGAATCCCATTGTCGAACCCTCTGTCCGCTGTCGGTTATTAAATTTTTAATATCATAAACATTGAAACACGAACAAGTGGGGCACACCATCGAGCAACTGCCGCAGCATAAACATTTTTTGCCAAGCTCTTCCCACACTTCGCTTTCGCGCTGCAGCTCGAGTATGTAAGGTAAATCGGATGTATCTAAACTTAGTGTGAACCTGTTTTTTCTCTCTTTCCTGATTTTTAGATATTCGTTCGTGTCCTTCTTGGTTACTTCTGTTAATAGATGTTTAAGGTCGGTTGATATATCGTCGCCGATACTTGAACCAACCGTAAGTAAGTAAGAAGATTTTAGTTCGGATAAGAAAAGATCGAAGCCGTCTTCAGTGGCATCGGTAGCCATCGAACGGCAGAAACACTTATCATCGGGCATGCAGCTTAGTCCGATTACAATTACATTTTTTCGGCGTGCGAAATAATATTTATCCGGATAATTCGTTCCGAAAACAATATCCAATATTTTTAAGCCGTGAATATCGCAGGGGTGCAATCCGAATAAAACAATTTTTTTATCCGAATCTTCAATCACCTCCGTGAAACCTTTCGTGCTGCTAAAGTTGAATAGCGTATCTTTCGGTTTGAAAAAATATTTTTTAGGCGGGTTGATAGTTCGTAAATAATCCATGGCTATCTCTGAAGTATTTTCCATCGGACCGAAGACGAACGATTGACTGCTTTTTTTCTTCGGAACATGCACTTCCCCGTAGTTTTGCAGTCCTTCCATAAAAAGCTTGAAATTCGTTTTGGGTAATTTTAATATTTTCATCTCATTTATCTGTTTTGTTCATGAAAACTTTTATTTGAATAATTTCAATATATATGCCAAGCAAATTACTGTATAATTCACTCAATTTCAAGGGTTTACAGGAAAACAAATAATAATTTTGAAAACAAAACGGGAAATTAATTTCAATATTGAGAATAAGTAGGGATTTTAAACATACTCTCCCTCGTATATAAATAATATTCTTATTCTATTTTTGATGCTCAGCACTTACGCTTGCACTGAAATATCGTATAAATTCCTGCATTCGCTCTTGCGTTGAAATTGATAGCTCTTCCGAGAAATCATAATTATAAGCGGGGATGTGGAACAGAAACGATTCGCCAGGAACTCTGCCGTATAAATTTAAACATGTGTTTAATAAATTTTGAGGCAATACAACGTGTGTGTTTATTCCGACTGTTGATACCTCAGGTCGTAGATTTATTCGAGTAACCTCACTAACATCAACGCTTGCATCTATAAAATATACAGCATCGTAATATGATATCGTCTCGGTTAAATCGGGAGTTAATTGGTGAAGTGATAAAAAATTAAATTGTGGATAAATAATTTTTAGAGTACGGACGGCGGCGATTCCTGCTCCGTCGTCTCCACGTAATGTATTACCATAACCGATTACTAAAGTCTTTTTCATCTTTTAACTTCATCAATTAAATTATTTTCTACATCGAACAACTGAACCTGCAAAGGCATTTTTCCTAACAAATGTGTGCTGCACGATAAGCATGGGTCGAAACATCTGATACCCGCTTCAATCCTGTTTAGCATACCTTCAGTAATTTTTGACCCGTCCAAATATTGAATAGCAAGTTGCCTGACGGTTCGGTTCATTGCTAAATTATTTTGAGCAGTAGCAATTAGCATATTTACTTTTTGAATAACACCATCGCTGTTAACCCAATAATGATGAAAAAGAGTACCACGGGGAGCTTCGGAGAAGCCAACTCCTTCTTCACGATTTACCATAGCTTTAGCCCGGATGTTGTCGCCCAAAATTATCGGATCATTGAGGAGGTCTTCAATTTTTTCTATTGAAAAAAGAATTTCAATAAGACGTGCGTAGTGATAATAAAAAGAATTATTAACAGTTCCCGAATCGCCTGCAATAGATTTGAAAACTTTCCGCTCGGCTTCGGCAAGTGGAGTGTCGATGTAATCGCAGATATTCACACGAGCAAGCGGTCCAACCCGAAACATTCCTTTTGGATAACCTAAGGGTTTGTAGTAAGGAAATTTGAGATACGACCATGTTTCAGAAATTTCGCCAAAGTATTCGTAATACAATTTTGGATTTAATTTATCAGCAATAATATTTCCATCGCTGTCCATTACTCGCAGTTTACCGTCATAATATTCTAAAGCGCCGTCATCAGCAACCAACCCAATAAACAGAGACCTAAAATTTCCGAAATTCGGTATATCTTTCTGAAATTTTTTATGAATATTTTTTAAGGTTTTCAGAGCTTCTAAGGTTGTTTGTTTAGCTTCAGGAATCCAGCTTAATAAGTAATCTTTTTTAGAAGCATCGAATTTTTCCCGCACACCACCAGCAACTGTCCACGGAGTATGAATTTTCCGTCCGCCTAATATCTCGATTATCTCTTGTCCGAACTTGCGGAGTCTTATACCCCGTCTCGCGAAATCCTTGTGTTCTTCCATCAATCCGAAAATATTTCGTTTCATCGGATCGGAGTCGAACCCCAACAAAAAATCAGGGGACGAGAGATGGAAAAAACTGAGTGCATGCGATTGTGTCCACTGTGCAAGTGTTAACAACCGGCGTAGTTTCTCTGCAGTTTCGGGTATGGCAATAGCTAAAATATCGTCGCCCGCTTTGGCTGATGTTACAAGATGACTCGCCGGACATATTCCGCAAATACGCGAAGTAATGCCGGGCATTTCCCACATCAGCCGACCTTCACAAAATTTTTCAAAACCTCGGAATTCATCGACATGGAAACGTGCATCGCTTACATTATTTTTATCGTCGAGGTGCACAGTTATTTTCGCATGACCTTCGATCCGCGAAACCGGTTTTATTGTAATTATATTAGACATATTTCTTAACCATATCTTAAATAAATTGTTGAAAACACTGGTAATCGTCCTTCCAAAAGTTCGCTTACTGCAAACCAGATTTGATCGGCTGTAGGTGGGCATCCGTGTATGAACGCATCAACTTTAATTATTTCGTGCAGAGGACGGGCAGAAGGAAGCATTTTTGCTATCGTGTTATAATCGTTTGGAACAACTCCTACACTTTCAGCTAATTCGATATACGAGCGATTCAAGATTTCAGCGCTGCTAAATCTGTTACGCATTGCAGTTACATTTCCCATTACCGCACAATCGCCAAACGAGACAACGAACTTTGAATTCCTCCGTATTATATGAGCAAAATGTTCATCTTCATCTTTTGATACTGCTCCTTCAACAAGTGTAACATCCACATCTTTAGGAAAATCTTTTATATCAATTATCGGCGAGAAGACAAGTTCCATTTTATCTGCAAGTTCTATCAGGCGTTCATCAAGGTCGAGAAACGACATGTGACAACCTGAACAACCGGTTAACCATACTGTTGCAACTTTTGGTTTCATAATCAATCCTCTTCGATATTAATCCATTCGCGCTTCTGCCGCGCTGTTACTATGTATTTTAAAAACTCAGGATGCTTTTCCATTTCGGCAATTGTTGCTCCTTTTTCGAATAGAGCTGCAGTAGGACAAACGAAAACACACTTGCCGCAGCCGGTACAGGTTTTCGATTTTCCCCACGGTTGATTCAAGTCCGAAATTATTTCACAATTAATTCCTCTGCCGGATATATCCCAAGTATGTGCTGCCTCTACTTCGTGGCAAACGCGGACACATCTTGTGCACAGCACACATCTGTTGCGGTCGTTCACATAATCTTTATGCGTTGCATCTAATTCTTTCTTAGGATAAAGATATGGAAACCGTACGTAAACTAATCCGACCTCGTAAGCCAAGTCCTGTAATTCGCAGTTGTTGTTAGCTACGCACACCGCACACGAATGATTTCCTTCTGATGCAAGCAGTTCAATAATCATCCGGCGATATTTTTTTAATCGCTCAGTGTCGGTACGAACTACCATTCCCTCCTGAGGTTTAGTAGAACACGCAGTCGAAAGCTTCGCCTGTCCTTCGATTTCTACAACACATAAGCGGCAGGCACCGATATCTGATAAACCTTCTAAATGACAAAGTGTTGGAATATTGATGTCGTGCTGGCGAGCAATATCAAGAATTGTTTCATCGTCTTTGCCGCTTAGTTGTTCTCCGTTTATTGTAAGTGTTAAAATTGCCATAATTGGTTCTTACCTCATTTCTCTTTTGAAATTTCTCCGGATGGGACATAATTTTCGACGGGCTTCAATAATTTTTCATACTCATCTCTGAAATATCGCAATGTGGAAAAAACCGGATTTGGTGCCGATTGTCCTAACCCGCAGAGACTTGTATCTTTCACCATTGCACAGAGTTCTTCGAGTAGTTGGACATCTTCGATTGTAGCCGACTTTTTTGAAATTTTATCAAGCAGCGAATGGATATGCTTTGTACCTACCCTGCACGGAATACATTTCCCGCACGATTCATCTACACTGAATTCCATAAAATATTTTGCAACCTCAACCATTTTTGAAGTTGAATCCATAACTATCATACCGCCGCTGCCCATCATCGAGCCGACTGTTGCGAGGGCTTCGTAGTCAACTGAAATATCCAAATGCTCTGCCGGTATGCATCCACCGGAAGGACCTCCGGTTTGGACTGCTTTGAATTCAGTACCGTCGGGTGTGCCGCCGCCGATATCGAAAACAATTTTTCGGAGTTGTATTCCCATCGGAACTTCAATCAAACCTGTATTTTTAATTTGGCCCGCAAGAGCAAATACTTTTGTGCCCGGACTTTTAGGAGTCCCGATTTTCGAGAACCATTCGCTTCCTCTCATAATAATCGGAGCGATGTTTGCAAAAGTTTCGACGTTGTTAATTAATGTAGGCATTCCCCACAAACCTTTTTCGGATGGATATGGTGGTCGTGGACGGGGCCGCCCTCTGCGTCCCTCAATCGATCTGAGTAGAGCCGTTTCTTCACCACAAACAAATGCACCGGCTCCGATACGCAAATCAACTCTGAAATTAAAATTCGATTCAAAAATCCGGTTGCCTAATAGTCCTAACCGCTCAGCTTGTTTGATTGCTGTTTTTAATCTTTCAATTGCCAACGGGTATTCTGCCCGGACATAAACATAACCTTGACTCGCACCAGCGGCATAACCGGCAATCGCCATACCTTCTAAAATTCGATGAGGGTCGCCTTCTAAAATACTGCGATCCATAAATGCACCGGGGTCGCCTTCGTCTGCGTTACAGACTACAAATTTTTTGTCGCTCACCGCTTTACGAACAATCCCCCATTTCAAACCTGTGGGATAACCGGCGCCGCCCCGTCCGCGTAAACCGCTTTTCCGTATCTCTTCAATAACTTCTTCAGGTTTTAGTTCAGTTAATACTTTCGCTAAAGCTTCGTATCCATCAGTCGCAATATATTCTTCGATGCTGTCGGCATTAATCTCGCCGCAGTTTTCAAGAACAATTTTTTGCTGACTGGCAAAAAACAGGTGCGATGGCTCAATTACATTTTCTTTTACCGGTTGTTGATTGATGAGATGATCGCGAACGATTTTTTTAACAGTTTCGGCATCAACTTTTTTGTATAATGTTCCATCGGGTAAAATTTTGACTAAAGGACCTTCGCCGCATAAGCCCATACAACCCGTTCCCACTAATTCACATTTTTTATCGAACGAATTTTCCTTGAATGCCTCTTTAAAAATATCTTTGAGGGCACCGCTTCCGCACGAAACGCAACCCGCTGCCGAACAGAATAAAATACGATACTTGAATTTCTGCTGGCGGGCTTTCTCTTTTTGCGATAACTCTTTTAATTCTTCTACGGTCATTTCCTAATTTCCTCCTAACTCTCTAACCATTTTTCAACACGTGCAACTGCATCCGAGGCGCTTAATTTTCCGACCACTTCTTCGTCGAGAACTGCAACAGGCGCCAAGCCGCATGAACCTACACACCGGGCAGATATTAATGATACTTTTTTGTCGGGAGTTGTTTCACCAAATTTTATATTGCATCTGCACTCAAGCGCCTTCTGAATTTCATCGGCGCCTTTAACATAGCACGCGGTTCCAGTGCACAACACGAATGTGTGTTCGCCAACAGGTTTTAACCGAAAGTAATGATAAAAAGTTGCAACTCCATAAATCCGGCTCGGCGGTATCTTCAATTTATGCGCTATGTAAACTAAAAGCTCATCCTCAAGATATCCAAAAATGCCTTGTGCAGCGTGAAGCACTTCGATTAGAGCATCTCCTTTATTTTGATGTTTAGTTATTGCACGGTCGAGTAACTTGAATCTTGGATCAATTGTTGTTTGTTCAGTTGTTTTTGTATTTATTTCCATTCCAATATTTACTTTATCTATTTCATATAAAAGATAATAATCCAATTCATGTGCCATAAAAAATAACATAAATTCAACTCAATATCCACATTTTATCAGCTTTATTTTTGAAATAATAAAAAAAATATATTTATTTTTTGCAGTTATGATATTGCCGTTGCATTTTTATTCATTGTTTTATAATTTACAGTGAAATAAACGATAGGGTCAAATATTATGAATATTTTAGATAATGGAATTGAATCATACTTGAATGATGTAATACCGGATCGCGACAGTGTTTTAACTGCGATGGAAGAATATGCGACTCAAAATAATTTTCCTATTGTTGGACCGCTTGTGGGGAGATTGTTATACGTTTTGGCTTATGCGACAAAAGCTAAAAGAGTTTTGGAGTTAGGTTCCGGTTTCGGATACTCGGCATACTGGTTTGCAAAAGCAGTTGGAAATGATGGAATTGTTTTGTGTACCGACAAAAATCCGGAGAACGAAAAAAAGGCAAAAGCATATTTTAAGAGAGGCAAAATTTCAGACCGGATGCAATTTCATACCGGTGATGCCCTTTCGATTTTCGATATTGCAGAAGGTGATTTCGATATTATTTTTAACGATGTGGATAAAGAATTGTATCCGAAAGTTTTTAAAAAAGCAATTCCGAGATTAAAGAAAGGCGGCTTGCTGATAAGCGATAACGCATTATGGAAAGGAAAAGTTTTAGATAAAAATCCGGATGCTGCTACTGCCGGAGTGCTTACATACACACGACTTGCATATTCTTCGCGCGAATTGTTCAACACAATAATACCGCTACGAGATGGAGTGATTGTAAGTGTGAAGTTGTGAGATTATGTAGGGATGGTGCTAATAATTTTTCAATAACGAATAATGAATAGTGAATTTTGAATGATGAATCGGATTGTTGAATATTTTTAGCATCATTGATGATGCTTTTTTCGATTGGCGTTACCGTTGTATGGTGAGCCCGCTCGACCATCCAGCCCGACATCTGTCTGGCAGGCGGGCGAGCTTGTCCCGTCAAACGGGACGAGTCGAACCACACGGTAATGCGAGGTAATTAGGCATTCATTATTCTTTGTCCCTCTTTCAACATTTAGAATATTTTACAGAAAAATTGTATATTGTGTGCGGAATTAATACAGTAACCGGAAAGACGTAGAGAAAATATTTCAAATCCGGTTCGACATCCTAGATCAAATACTTCGTTCTTTCATAGGTTTATTAAATAGTTTTTATTAAATTACTGAAGTTACGCAAAAGAGTCATTCTGAACGAAGTGAAGAATCTTAAACCTCAAATTCGAGCTATTTTTAGATGTTTCGCTTCGCTCAACATGACAAAAAGTCAATTCTGCGTAACTTCAGTAAATTATCATAATCTAAACAGAAAGGAATTAATTTAAAATGGCAAAATATAAAATAGCATGGCTCCCCGGGGATGGAATTGGCATCGAAGTCCTCGAAGCCACAAAAATTGTTTTAGATAAACTTCATCTTGATGCTGAATATATTCATGGCGATATTGGCTGGGAATTTTGGTGTAAAGAAGGAGATGCGTTTCCACAGCGGACAATAGATCTGCTGAGGAATGTCAATGCTGCAATGTTCGGCGCCATCACGTCTAAACCTATAAAGGCAGCCGAGGAAGAACTAATCCCGGGACTTAAAGGAAAAGGACTCATATATCGCTCCCCTATCGTTAGGATGCGGCAGCTTTTTGATCTCTATGTATGCTTACGTCCGTGCAAAGCATATCCGGGAAATCCATTGAATTTTAAGGAAGGAATCGACCTCGTAGTATTCAGAGAAAATACTGAAGACCTTTACGTCGGTGTGGAGTTCGCACCCGTTCCTCAGGAACTGGTAGATGTGCTTACTAAACTATCTAAACCATTTGCAAATTTTAAAGACACACCAAAGGACCAATATGCAATATCTTGTAAGATAAATACTGTAAAAGGTTCAGAGAGAATAATAAGAGAGGCATTCGAGTTTGCAAAAAAATTCGGACGCAAAAAGGTAACTATTGTTCACAAAGCAAACGTAGTTCGCGCAACAGACGGTTTGTTTTTGGAAATCGGTAAAGCCGTGGCTAAAGATTATCCTGGCATTCAATGGGATGATGCAAATATCGACGCGATGACTATGTGGCTACTTAAAAATCCGTTCAATTACGATGTGTTGGTCGCGCCCAATCTTTATGGCGATGTTATCTCTGATTTGTGTGCTCAAATGGTTGGTGGTTTAGGGTTCGGTTGTTCAGGAAACATCGGCAAAAAGTTAGCGGTGTTTGAACCAACGCACGGCTCTGCTCCCAAATATGCCGGACAGTACAAAGTGAATCCCATCGCAACAATCCTCGCAGCCAAGATGATGCTGGATTGGCTTGGCGAAAAAGAAAAAGCTGTTAAAATCGAAAATGCTGTCGCCGAGGTTTTAAAAGAAGGCAAAGTAAAAACGTATGATATGGGCGGTTCAGACAAAACGCTCAATATGGCAAAGGCAATAGCGGATAAATTGTAAACTCTAAATTCTAATATCAAAATTTTAAATTTGGAATTTAATATTGTTTAGAATTTAGAACTTCAGATTTAGGTTTTATTATCTATGAATATTCAACAGTAATAATATGCAGAAGACTATCATACACGAAGTAAGCTTACGCGACGGCTTGCAAATGGAAAAGCAGGTCGTTCCGACTGAGCAAAAGCTAAAATGGATTAATGGATTAATGGAATCCGGAGTGGATATAATCCAGATCGGTTCGTTTGTCCATCCGGAAAAAGTACCACAAATGGCTGACACTGATGAGCTATTTGCCGAACTCACTAAAAACAAAACAAGTAAAACAATTCTTTCCGGACTAGTCCTTAACGAAAAAGGTTTAGAGCGCGGTGAAAAGTGCGGCGTCGAAATGTACTGTATGGGAGTTTCGGCAAGCGAAACGCACAGCATGAAGAATACGGGAATGAGCATAGCCGAAGCTACAGAACGGATTATTGCTACGGCAAAGCAAGCGATATCAGCCGGAAAAAAAGTTCAGGTTTCTGTGCAGTCTGCGTTCGGCTGTGGTTTTGAAGGAATCGTTCCCCATGAGAGGGTTCTTGGGATCGTTCAAAAATATCTCGATGCCGGACTGAAAAATATCTCACTTGCCGATACTGCCGGTCATGCAACTCCTGATCAGGTTGAGAAATTGTATGAAGCAATCTTCAAGCTTGATAGTTCTGTTGAAGCAGCGTGCCATTTCCACAACACTTATGGAATGGGACTCGCCAATTTATATGCAGCAATGAAGATTGGTGTACAAAATTATGAATCATCAATCGCTGGTCTTGGCGGCTGTCCGTTTACAAAAGTTGCCGCAGGCAATGTTTGTACTGAAGACTTTGTATATGCACTTCAACGAATGGGTTTTCGGAAAGAGATCGAACTAATGAAACTAATTGAACTGGCAAAAGATTCCTCAGTATTCTTCAACCGTGAGATGCCGGGGTTGGTTTATAAAACTGGAACAATTACTCCCAAGCAGTAAAGTGCGACTCACCTCCAGTGATGGTCCTTCTTTGAAGGTGAGTTGCACTTTGCACATTTAAATAAAAGGAATAAAGAAAACATGAAACTTTTATCAAATATCCGTGTCCTCGATTTGACAAATGTCTTATCAGGACCGTTTGCAACATTACATCTATCACTTTTAGGTGCAGAGGTAATAAAAATCGAAAATCCAACTGGCGGTGATCTCGCTCGTACATTGGGTTGTCTTCCCGAGTTAAACAAGAAACAAATGGGAACAAGTTTTTTGGCACAGAATGCAAATAAAAAGTCGGTTACGCTCAATCTTAAGTTTCCGGAAGGAAAAGAAATTTTCAAAAAATTGGTAAAAACTGCTGATGTTGTAGTCGAAAATTTCCGCCCTGATGTAATGGATCGACTCGGAGTCGGTTATGATGTGCTGAAGGATATCAATCCTAAAATTATTTACTGTGCTATTTCGGGTTTTGGTAAAGATGGACCCGACTCAATGAAACCCGCCTATGATCAAATCATTCAAGGACTAAGCGGTGAAATGGCAATCAACGGTGATGAACGGTTGAATCCGCTGCGTGCAGGTTTCCCCGTTTGCGATACTGTTGGCGGATTGAACGCAGCATTTGCAATTATGGCTGCACTTTACTATCGTGAAAAAGCTGGTGAAGGACAGTTTATAGATGTTGCATTACTTGATTCAATTATGCCGCTTATGGGTTGGGTTGCGGCGAATTTATTGATCGGCGGTCAAAAACCGGTGCTAATGGGTAACGATAATTTTACCGCAGCACCTTCTGGTGTTTTTAAAACGAAAGACGGATACATCAATATTGCAGCCAATAAGCAAGAGCAGTGGGAATCGGTTGCGGATGTTCTCAGTGTTCCTGAGTTGAAAATCGATCCACGCTTTCAGGAACGCGATACAAGAAAGAAAAACCGGAAACTTCTAACACCGCTACTCGAAGAAAAGTTGACTCAAAAAGAAACAAAGTACTGGGTTGATATTCTCAACGAGAATGATGTCCCGTCGGGTGAAATATTAAGTTTAGAGGATGCGTTGAAGCAGCCACAGATACAACATCGTGAGACAATTTCCACGGTCCATTCTGAAGGAATTGGAGATTTGAAACTTTTCAATCTTACTGCAAAATTCGAGAAAACACCGGGTAAGGTTGAAACACCGCCGCCACGATTATCTCAACACACAAATGAAATACTGAAAAGTATTGGATACACTGAAGAAGAAATAAAAAGTTTTAAAGAAAAGAAAATAATATAAAAATAAATCCGAAGCTCGAATTTCGAAATACGAAACAAATCCAAAACACATTGATTTCAAAAACAGGCGTTTTAGTTTGTCATTTTGTTTTTGAAAATTAGGATTTGTTTCGAGCTTAGACCCGCCTGCCAAAGTACTGATGGACTCGGGACGGCGGGCAGGTATTCGGATTTCGTATTTTAACAAAGGAAAAAAGGAGTAAAATAATTTATGGCTATGACTTTAGTAGAAAAAATACTTGCAAAGGCAACAGGGCAACCGTCGGTGAAAGCCGGTGATGTGCTTGAACCGAAAGTTGACCTTGCGATGTCGCATGAGAATGCGGCACTTGTAATCAACCAATTCACAGAAATATATAAAGATACCGGTATCCCACTCAAAGTTTGGGATCCATCGAAGATTGCAATCATCTTAGATCATCGTGTACCCGCAGAAAGCTCGAAGACTGCAACAAACCAAAAGAAAATCCGTGACTTTGTCGGTAAACAGGGAATAACAAAATTCCACGACATCCGCGGCGATGAAGGCGGAATCTGCCATCAAGTTTTACCGGAGAACGGTTATGTCATTCCTGGGTCAGTTATTGTCGGCACTGATAGCCACACAACGAGTCATGGCGCACTTGGCACATTTGCTTTTGGTATCGGTGCAACTGAGATGGCGAGCGTGTGGACGCTTGGAACTGTTCTCAATGTTGACGTACCGGGAACAATCAAAGTAAATGTGAACGGAAAATTTTCATCAGGTATTTACCCCAAAGATTTAATTCTTTATTTGATTGGGAAATTAACTGCCGAAGGAGCAAACTTCAAAGTGCTCGAATTCCATGGTGAAACTATTAAAAACATGAGCACTTCTGGTCGTTTAACACTTTCTAACATGTCAGTAGAAGCAGGCGCCACATCGGGAATTGTTCCAGCTGACGAAGAAACATTGCGATACTTGCTGGAAGAAGCGTTCGTTGGATATAAAGGTGAACTTTTAAAACCCGATATTGATGCAAAATATGATAGGGTCATTGAAATCGATGCTTCATCACTTTCACCTCAAATCGCATGTCCACACACAGTCGATAATGTGAAACCAATTTCAGAAATTATAAATGTAAAAGTAAATCAGATTGTTATCGGTTCTTGCACAAACGGAAGATTGGATGATTTAGCAGCAGCAGCGAAAATATTAAAAGGTAAAAAAGTTGCCAGGGATGTCCGGATGTTGGTATTTCCAGCATCATGGAGAATTTATAAAGAAGCTCTCAAACAAGGTTACATTGCTGATCTAATGGATGCAGGCGCAGTAATAATGAATTCGAATTGTGGATGCTGCCTCGGTGTTCATCAAGGCGCGCTGGCTGACGGCGATGTATCGCTTGCAACAACAAATCGAAACTTCAAAGGAAGGATGGGAAATCCTAATTCAGAAGTCTATCTTTGCTCAGCGGCTGTTGCTGCAGCAAGTGCGATCACAGGAATTATAACAGATCCGAGAGGAGTAAAATAATATGTTACTTCATACATCAAAAGTTGTTGCGTTAATGCCGAACGATATTTCAACAGATATCATTTATCCCGGCAGATTCATGGCGACGGTGCTTCCAACCGAAACACCGCAATACTGTTTTGCCGATATGGTAGAGTTGAATAATCGCTTGAAGAATAAAGAGATTCCACCTAATAGTGTTATCGTTGCCGGTGCAAATTTCGGATGCGGTTCGTCGCGCGAGCAAGCGGTATCTACGATTAAAGGTTATGAGTTGATAATTGTAGCGAAAGGATTTGCTCGTATTTTTCTTCAAAATTCAGTAAATCTTGGTTTGAAAACAGTTGTTTGCCCAACTATTGAAGCAGACGAGGGAGACGAGTTAGAAATTCAGCAGGACAGTGTCGTGAACGTAACGAAAGGCAAATCATTTCCAGTCGAGCCACTGCCTAAAGCCCGGCAAGCGATAGTTGATGCAGGCGGGTTGATTGCATATACAAGAAAAAGGCTATTAGAAAAATATCCAAATCGATAGTTTGAAATTATTGAATGAAGCTTTGTGGGTTAAACTCATAGCCAATGGTCAATTGTCAATTTGCAGTTAGCAAACGATGCTATAAAATCCCCAGCCCGATTCATCGGTCTTTTTTTTATCGCCTTTTATTATGTAGGTCGACGAGGTTCGTCGACCTACGGTGGACTACTTTTCTCGTTTTTCATTTACGGGCAAGGGCGTTTCGACAGACTCAACGCCCGGCTCGGTTGCTGACCTTGTCCCGTCAAACGGGACGAGTCGAACCAAACGATGTTGCTAATGACCAATGGTCAATTGTTAATGGCTAATCCTCTTACGTCTGTCCGTTGATGGAGACGGACTTCGGCGGATTAAATCTCAACCACATGAGGCGGCTTTACAGGTTGCCGCTGAATTTGTTCTTTGCGTGCCCTATTTTCAAATTCACTTCTGAATTTTTTAATTACACTTTGTACGGGCCAAGCGGCAGCATCGCCGAGAGCGCAAATTGTGTTGCCTTCTATATTGTTCGCAACA
>JAUXOG010000090.1 GCA_030682385.1 Bacteroidota bacterium | reverse complement strand
AAACCTCAAATTCGAGCTATTTTTAGATGTTTCGCTTCGCTCAACATGACAAAAAGTCAATTCTGCGTAACTTCAGTTAGTAACTTGTCCTCCGAAGCCCCGCCTGCATGCTTGCAGCGGGCAGGTTTAGCGTAGGAGGATCATTTTTTGTACTGCAGAATATTTATCTGTGTTCATTTTTACAAAATATACACCGCTTGCAACCACTCGTCCTGAGCCGCCGTCCTGAGCGGAGCCGCCGTCCTGAGCGGAGCCGAAGGATGTCGAAGGATTCCATTCAACACTATAAGTTCCTGGAACAAAGTAGTTATCAGTTAAAGTTGTTAGATATTCGCCAAGAGTGTTATAGACCGTTAATACTGCGCGGGTCGAATTTTTGATTGAAAATCTGATATTAGTAGCCGGATTAAATGGGTTAGGGTAATTTTGATACAACACAAAATCATCAGGAATTTGGTTGCTCTCGATTTTTACATTAAGCGGACGAGCGCCCCATTTAACCAACAATAAAGTTTTTACAGCTTCATTCGTTATTTGAACTGAATTATCCAAATCCATTCTAACACGCACGGTAAAACCACCGATTTCGTCGCGCATTTGCATACTATCGCACACATTTTTCAAAAATAAATTATTCCATCTTATAGTTATAGGATAACTTCCGACGCCAGGCTGAAAACTAACTTTGTATGTATCAATCTGTGTAAAACTTGTAAATGGAATATAATTTAAGCGTAACCCTTCTCCAAGTATTCCTGATCTTCGGGGTGGACTAACCCAGCGAGCATCGAAATAGCCGGGTTCAACAGGCGGAAGCATATACTCACCTAACGAATTATCAATTCCATAAGTAGCATTTGGATGGACACCGAAGCGAATTGTATCTCTTGCAATTCCGGTTTCAAAAACTACAAACGATGTAAGCCAATTTGCGGGCTCGTCGCCGTAAGTCTTGAAACTCCATACCAACGACCATTCGCTCATTCCGGCTTTATTTTTTGCTTTAACTCTCCAATAATATCTTGTTTTCTCTGCTAATGATCCGATTTTCCGTTCATTAGTTGTAATAGTAGTATCTGACAAAACACGGTTCGCAAGTGAAAAAATTGAATCACGTGCTACTTCCAAAAAATAGACTTCGGCATTCAAAGAAACTTCCCATTGTAAAGTCGGATTGAGCGATATATTCGGAGCTAAATTCCTCGGTTCTTTAAGAACAGGTGTTACAGGTTTTGGTAACCCAACAGTAATAAAATTAAAAGTATCGGAATAATCGCCGTAACCTGTGCGGTTCCAGCTTCGAACCCGCCAATAATATTTTTTATCCAACTCTAACGGGCCAATCTGTTTAAAAAATCCTGAATAACTGCTATCCTCGAATAACGGTTCTGCAAAGGTAATAACCGTATCAACTTGGTAATGATACTTCACTCCGCGAGTTGCTGAACTCCATTGGACTGTAGGATTAGTTATTACATCTATAGTATTGTTCAAAGGCGATATCAATGTAACCTTTTCGGGAGGAGTCAAAATCGTTTTAAAATTCCAAACAGTTGAATAATTTCCTATTCCTACATAATTTTTTGCCCGCACACGCCAGTAATATTGTATGTATGAGATAAGAGTTGGTATTTGTTGTGATGAATCGACCAGATTTGAATTCGTATAAACTTTATTTGTGAAGTTATTATCGAGTGCCACTTCAAGCTCATATTGTGAAGCATATTGAGCAGAATTCCAATTTAAAGTAGGCGAAAGTAATGCATTCGTATCGTTGTTAGCCGGAGTAAAAAGAGTTGGCGCCGAAGGAACTGGAATTCTTGTTCTAAACCGCCATACACCACTGTTAGTAATACCTGAATCGTTCTTTGCACGAACACGCCAGAAGTAAGTTGTTAATGGAATTAGACTGATTAGACGTGATGTATCTGTTATTGTTGAGTCTTGGAATACTATTGATGTAATATTTGTATCGCTTGCAATTTGAATGTGATAACTTACAGCATCAAGAGTTGTCTTCCACTTGAAAGTTGTAACCGGCGAAATACCTGTGTCGCGATGAGCGGGTTGCAATAATTCAGGAACTGCCGGTTTATATAAACGTAAACTGAATGTTCGGATGTTTGAAAAAACACCATAATTTCCTTCGGCAGAACTACGAACCCGCCAAAAATATGTACGTCCGCTGGGTATCAGACTAATTTGCTTGAATGTATCAACTACAGCCGTATCGTTAATAACCACCTGCGTAAAGTTAATATCATTCGCTATTTGTAAATGGTAACGTGGTATTGCCACAGGTTTTCGCCATCTGAAATTAATTGGACGAGCTAAGTTAGCTGCCGCTGAATCAGGCGCAACAAGTGTTGGAACGGGTAATTGAGGAGTAATAAAACTGTTTGTATTTGAAAACGTTCCATATCCGTATTGGTTCCGTGCCCTTACACGCCAGTAATACTTTTTATTATAACCAAGCGGGTTTAACTGTTTTATCACTTGATGATTGAGTGTAGAATCGTCAATAACGATGCTTGTAAAGTTTTCATCTAAAGCAATTTGATAATTATATGAAATTGCACTTTGAACAAAACTCCATATAAGTTCAGGCGTTACGACTTTTAAAGCTGAATCCTTAACGGGAGAATAAGTAATAGCTTTTAAAGGCGGTTGTTCGGGATACGGTTTCGAGCCATATTTTATAATTCGCATCAATGCAAAATCGGGATCGGATAAAACTACAAATGTAGTTGTATCCATACGCATTCTTACAGCGGTTGGAGAAGTTATTTTGATACTATCGCAAACTAAATTTATACCTACGGGCCAATATATCTTTACCGGATATCCACGTGGGTTACCTAATTCATCGATGTAGGCAACATAATTAATCATAAAAGTATCGATACGTCCGATAGTAGTATATGCTTTTATATCTTCATCTAAGCCATTTCCTAAACAAGCTCCGGCACCGCTTCTACTATCTTTAAATCGAATTTCTATATCGGGCGCTGGACTTGGCGGTGGTAATTCTTTTTCTTTGACGACCGTACCATCATCAAAATTCAATATCACGCTTTCATCTATACAATAAGTTGCGTTTGGATGGACTCCGGCCAACAATTTTGCACGCAATCCTAGTGCTGATTCGCCGCGAAATGGAATTATAAAATTGGTTTGTGCCGCAGCAATTAAACTAACTGCAAACAGCAGCAAACCAATTACAATAATTTTTAAAAAATATATTTGATTTAGATGATGCACTGATTATACAAATTATTTTAGGGATTTGTTACTTACTGATGTTACGCAGAACCGACTTTTTGTCATGTTGATCCCGACTAGTCGGGAGAAACATCTAAAAACAGCTCGAAATTGAGGTTTAAGATTCTTCACTTCGTTCAGAATGACTGTTCTGCGTAACTTCAGTTATTTAATTAAAACAGATTTTTTGACGCTGTTAAATAATTCACCATTTTGGTTCACAGTATTCATTTTTATGTAATAGACACCATTAGCATAATTGGTAGCATCCCACTTAACAGAATAATTGCCGGCATTCATTTGTTCGTCAACTAAAGTATTTACAAGTTGACCAATTACATTATAAACACTGATTTTTACATTCGATGTATTTTTGATAGAGAATAAAACATCTGTCGATGGGTTGAAAGGATTTGGATAATTTTGTTCTAATTTAAAATCGTTGGGTAAACCACCTATTTCTTGTACGTTTAATAGAGTCTGAGTAAATATATTTAACCTGACAATATCCGCATCTGTTATAATCATCGAGGTTTCGGTTAACATATTCACAGTTTGTAAATCTGCAGTGCCAAATTCTTTCATTGTTAAACTTGGAATAGATGGCTCACTTATCGTTTCCCAACTAACGGTTATTGGAAAAGTTGCCGCCCCTGGTTCAGTAAAAGCTAAACGGAATGTATCTCTAATAGCTTGACCTAATGTCCACATTCTTAAATCAAAAGGTTTTAAATTGCCATCAACCATACCACTTCCCCCCGGATAACATGAATCAGCTAAACCGGTTGACCTAAATTTTGCAAAAGCTATGCTAAAACCAGGAGGATTCGGCGGTCCATCCGATTCTCCTAATGCTACATCCATACAATGTGTCGCATCAACGTGCCATCCAAATGTGGCGGTATATTGTTCCGGGACCGGGACCTTCGAATCAACAACCGTTAATTTAATCTTATACTCTTGTGAAAACATTATTGCAGCTAATAACACTGTTAAAATCGCTACACTAATAACTTTTAATTTCATTTAATTTCTCCTATAATGGATTATTTTTAATTATATTTTTTTTATTAACTAATTTATTAGCTGTTCGCCCCGCCAGCAAGACGGAGCGAACAATCCTTCGACTCGTTCGTCCGCTCCCGAAAGCCTTCGGGACGGACTCCTTCGCTCAGGATAAATTCTAAACCCACGTTTTCCCTCCCCTATGTAAGGGGAGGGAAAAAGGGTGGGGTTGTTACTTCATCAAGACCATCTTCTTGACTTGTGTGAACTTGCCAGCATTCTCGCCTACACCTTCGGCTGTAATTTGATAGAAATAAATACCGGACGATAAATTGCCGGCTTCAAATTCTAAGTCGTTACTACCTTCGGTAAATAGTTCGCGATTAGCTAAAGTTGCAACTTCCTGACCGAGAACGTTATAAACTTTCAAGGTTACGATTGCATCTTCAGGTAATATGAACTGTATAGTTGTTGATGGGTTGAACGGGTTTGGATAGTTTTGAGCTAACTCAAAAATATCAGGTACTTGACTGTAGTTACCTTCGTTTGGTGTATTGATTGTAACTATGGTGCCATCGCCTGCACGCAGTACGGAAACATCGGCAAGTTTCTTGACACCGCTAAGAACTGTTTTGACGCCACCATAACTCGAGGTATCAAAGTCACCCGCAAATGCTGCATTGATTTCGCGAATCGCAGTAAAGTATCCAGCTGCGTCTCCTGCTTTCAGCGTCATAGCATCACTGGCTTGGTTTGCAATAGTTGTAACCTTTTTACCATGATGTGCAACAACTGAACCTTGATAAACTAATTCACCAAAGCCGGGGAGTGTATGCGAGGTAGCACTTGCTGCGATACCTAACTTCAGAGCAACAATTTCTGCAAATAATTTATTATTGTGCTTTGCAGGCGGTAACGATTTTTGTCCTTTTAAGAATGGTTTTGTTCCTAATGTTACAAAAAATCCTGCGTCTCCAGTGTGAATACCTGTTTTATCGAGCAGCGATTTTTGAACATCGCCCGATTTAGCCATAAGTACCCATCCGGTTGTTTTCGGATCGCCAACTATACCAACGAGTAATCCGGCACCAAAGCCACCATCGGCAAACGTTTCGTTAATCAAGTTTGCGTAAGTTGGCATTGGGAATTCGAGATATGAAAATGCTGGTAGTTGATTGATAGCAGGTGATTTCTTTGGATCAGCACCAAACCAGTATTTTTTAATCTGCTGTGGCTTACCTTTGGCGCTGTATCCTGTTATTGTGATCGATTGACCCGCTGCAACACCGCTTCCGCCGCTGAAGTCGAATTTTTTCTTTGTATCGCCAGCTACTGCTGTAAATGGTTCATGACCCATGGGGCGTGTAGAGTTCACATCGTTTTTAAATTGGATGTGTAATTCTGTAGCTGTTTCTGTTAATGGATTTGTGACTGTAAATTCCCAATAGCCGCCATTATGTTTTGGCTTTATAGCTTTAGGAAGTTTTCCGTTGACTAATGCAACAACATCTTCATGTTTAAATGAGCGATACATTGCCTGATCTTCATTGTAGTTAATAGCAAAGTCGCCGGCAAATACTACGCCGCTTGCATTAACATTAACCGGATAATTTCCACTAACCGGTGCAATAAGATATCTGCCTGCCGGAACGACTATACTTAATGTATATGAGCCAACAGGTGCAGCAAAATTAAATAATCCACCACCCGCTGTAGCAGTGGTTTGAGAACCTAAATTAGCTGTAACGCCGTCAACACCCGGTTCACCGGCATTAAACACACCGTTACGGTTAAAGTCTAAGAATACTTTACCGCTAATAGCTGCTAATTTAAAGTTACCGAAATCTTTACCTGTAACAGCTTGACCGCCAAGGTCGAGTGTTACTGCATAAGATGCAGCGATTGGTAAAGTTTTTACCCAACCCGCTTGAAGAACTTCGGACACTGTATAATCACCGGGGAGTAAGTTATTGAAACTATAAGTTCCACCTACACCTGAAACTACGGTGCCTGGTGTTGGACCAACTAAATTGATAGTCCAGCCTTCAAGTCCGGGTTCGCCAGCTTCTTTTATACCGTTACCATTTAAGTCTTCGAACTTCATACCTGAAATTGAAGCATTAGTAAAGTAGTTACCGAAATCTAAATCATTATAATTGACACCACTGGAAACAGTTAATTCGTAAGTTGGTGGTACAGTTGTAGGATATGTTTGTACCCATCCGGCAACTTCGTTTTCATAAACAGTATAATTACCAGGGACGATGTTCTCGGTGAATTGATAATTACCATCGGCATCGGTTACTGCTGTATAGTTGTAAGGAGCTAAGTCGAGAACCCAATCCGCAATACCTGGTTCACCGATATTCCTCTCACCGTTTCTATTGACATCCAAGAACTTCATACCGGCAAGAATTGAACCGTTCATAATTTCGAAGTTATCGAAAGCTACACCTTCATCAACTTCGTAACCATCTGAACCGAAATTGAGCCTGAATCGTACAATACTCTCACCAGCCAATTCTGGTAATGTGATCGTTGCAATTCTCCAACCACCCGGGTTAACATCTTCCGCACCCGACCAAGCTGGGGGTCCAAAAACCAGATCTTCGCCTTCAAGCATATTATACCAGTTGATGGCATTAGGTTTAAATGCCCTCTCCCAGGTATCTCCGTCTAATGAATATTCGAATATTGCAGCATCCCACTCAGGTTCAGTTTTGTATGCAATTGCAAATCGGACAATCGGATTAGTTAAAGCGCTTAAATTAAAAAATGGTGAATAAACAGCCGCATACCAACTAACTGCATAATTGGCATTTAAAGGACCTGTTACAAAACTGTTTGGGGCTGAATATGCACTGTTTATTGTTGCTTTTGCGGGTGTTCCAAGCAGCCAATTATCAGCACCAGGCGAAGTAGCAGCAGAAAGCCATCCGCCTTGCACTAACCCCGTTGCTTTGGACACTACATCAAAGTTGTTAAAATAACCGGTTGATGGAATTGGTACTTCAGGTACTACAAATAAATTCCTTGTAATAGGGCCATTATTATCTGGATTTTGATCTCCAACATATTCAGTTGTTACCTCTATAGTATAGTCGCCCGCAACTGAGGAAGTGAATGTTGTTGTAAATGTATAATCAGCCATACTGAGAGCCGGAACATCAACTACATTTTCAACTACATCATACGATGTACCAACTATTTTTACTCTTACCGGAATTGTTAGCACGTTGATTCCATTATTTTTAACTCTAACAGAAGGGAAAGCATTGGCGTTAACTTTTACACCTTCTAATTCGGGACCGAGTACGCTTACTGGGTAGGCGTCATAATCCCAAGGGACAGGAATAAACGCATGGGCGCCGACATCTACCGGTGTATAGTCTGCGCGTAACTGTCCATCGATATCATGAGTGATTGGTGGAGTCAAAAGTGTTCCCATTTGATCTGCGGGCGATGCATCTCCTTGTGTTGTACTGATATGGGCACTTGTTGTACTAGCAAAAACCGGGTTTTCTTGTTTACTGTTTTCATCAAAACCGGTTGCGGTTTTCCAATCTTCGTACGTTCCCACATATGCACCACCGGTGGGCCATGGATTTGGAAATTGAGCGAAAGAGCCGGCATCAACCTGGTAGTATAAATTATAATCCGCTGTCATATTGAGCATACCCGGTGCACCTTCCGCGAACATTAGATATGTCCTTGTAAAGCTAGTTGCGCGGATAGAAGAAAATATATTATTTTTGAGAGCAATCTCGTCAGAATAAGTAGTATTGCCACCCGCCCAGTTACCATCAAAAATAAACGCAGTAACGCCGAATGTTTCGCCGGCTGCTAAATTAAGGTTTAGAGTATTGTGATAATATTCAACTGTACTGCCCGTTCCATTGGTTCCACTCGTGTTATTATAAGTAACCCAGTTAAATCCGCGCCCTGGTGCACTGGTGGCATAATTGTGAATATCATAAAACATATTATTATAAATTTTCGCTGTAACTCTTGGTGCGATACCGGTTCCAGCGGTGGTTGTGTTACCGATGAGTAAACATATTGGTCGATTTGCACCAGATAGTGTAACGATGTTATGAAATTTGTTGTTCGACACGACGACATTGGCATTTCCGCCGCGAATTTGAACTGGTATCGGAGTGCCTGCGATCTTCATACCGTAAAAATCGTTATTATCGATTAAAACATTGTTAACGTTTTCCTGGAGATTAAGACCTCCAGCCATATGGTCTAATACTTGAGTGCTGTTTTGTCCGCCGAATATATTGTTCGTAAATGTATAATTATAATCGGCTGGTATTCCTGCGATAGCACCCGAACCCGCACCGCGGACAAATGCTATAGCATTACCTTGTTTGAAATGGTTATTATGATATGTGATATTATACTGAGCTCCGAAAGCACCCATACCTAAATTATCGTTAGATATAAGACCCCAAGCATTTGACACTGCACGACGGTTACCCTTTACTACCATATTTTTAACAGTAATATTATTGCAACCTCGGTACATACCCAATGGAGCTCTACCTTGAGTATTAACACCAACTGTATCGCATTCGATTGTCAGACTCCTGTCATCACCAGCGGAGTTAGATCCGTCCAAAGTAATACCCGAGGCATTACGGAAGTTGAATCCACCAGAAAGCCCCGTGTAACTTGCCGTACCTGTACCACCGGAAAATTTAAGATTAGTAACTATGCCAGTGGCGGGTTTGAATGTAACAAGGTTAGCCGGACCTTGCCCGACATAACCACCAATTGTTTGACCGGTATCAGTATAAGCGGCATCAATAAATTCAAAAGTAACTGGTGCGCTTACACCTTCGGCTTGTAATGCAGCCACTGCATGTCTGAGCATCTCATAGTTACCACCGACACCGATAGTATAAGTACCGGCGAGAGCTACTTTGCCCCTGCTCTTGGGCATTACATAAGTATCGATATGTGGTGGTCGAATATGTTCATTCGCATCGTCGCCAATTACTTCACGTTGAAGTAGTTGAGTCGATTGCGGATTCTTACTATCCTTACCACCGATAGCAAATACCATCGAAGTAGCTAGTACTAAAATGGTAATCGCTAAAAATAAATTAAGGAAACGATTCATAAAATCCTCCTATAGATTTTTTGATTGTTGATTGATTAATTGAAACATGAATTAAGGTTAATTGTTTTTTTGTATTGTTATTTATTGTATATAAAAATAGGGAAATCTCTGATGGAGAAGAAATGTATTCCGGGCAATCACCCCTTTCGATTGTTTTGTTTGGTTAGTTGTAACAATATTCATTCGATACTAATTGAGTACTAATTTTAGTTTAATAAATAAATTATTGATCTTACTTTTAAAATCTTCAATTGCGCGCTTGATACCTTTAAACTCGTAAATACAAAAGGCGAGGGAACTTATTTGTTTTCGGGTAACTTATTTTCTAAAGCAATCTAATACTTTTTTGAACAACTGTCAAGTGTTTTCTTTAAATATTTTTTAAAAAAAATATTTATTATAACCTTTAAAATCTGATATAAATATAATGCTTTTTTAATAGAAGTCAAGTATTTTTTGAATAAATTTTTAAAAAAAATAATTATTGGAAGATAATAAAATCAATAAATTTTTACGAACTTCCACCACCTTAAACCAAGCCTTTAAGTCATCAATGTTCCTTATTCATTTTACAAACAAATAATTAGCGATGACAATAGCCGTCATAGCCTCAGCCACCGGAACAACCCGCGGACAAATGCAGGGATCATGCCTGCCCGCCGTAGTGATTTCTGTTTCCAGTTCCGGCACGCAGGCGGGCCTGCCCGCCGTAGTGATTTCTGATATATTTTCCGTTACGCAGGCGGGCCTGCCCGCCGTAGTAATCTCTTCTATGAGTTCAGGTACACCTTCTGTAGGAATTTTTTCTATACGTTCCGGCACGCAGGCGGGACGCCCTTCAATTTTTATTGTTTTTAGGGTACCATCCAAACCGATAGTTTTTTGAGTCAACCCAATTGATGAGGTTGGCTTAACGGCTATACGAAAAATAATATCTTCACCCGTAGTTATACCACCTAAAACGCCGCCGGCATTGTTGGTGCGTGTCCGAATCCGCTTTAGTTTTTTATCGAAATAAAATTCATCATTGTTTTCGCTTCCATAAATTTCTGCCGAATGAAAACCCGAACCAATCTCAAATCCTTTTACAGCCGGAATCGAAAGCATCGCCTTAGCAAGTTCAGCATCAAGTTTGTTGAACACCGGCTCGCCTAATCCGGGCGGACAGCCTTGAACGACAACCTCAACAATCCCGCCAACCGAGTCGCCCGCCTTCATTGCTTCTAAAATTTTCTTTTCCATTTTTTTTGCAGCATTAGAATCGGGACAGCGAACGGAATTTTTTTCTATCTCGCGGTAATCAATATTTTTCGCTTCAATACCTGCAACCGATTTTGTGTATGCGATAATTTTTATTTTGTGCTGAGCTAATATTTTTTTTGCTATTGCACCTGCGGCAACACGACCGATAGTTTCTCTCCCCGATGCACGTCCGCCGCCGCGGTAATCGTATATTCCATATTTTGAATAGTACGAAAAATCGGCGTGTCCTGGACGGAAGATGTTTTTGATATTTTCATAATCTTCGGAACGCTTTTCCTTGTTCCAAACGATTATGCAAATCGGAGTGCCGAGTGTTTTACCTTCGAAAACTCCGCTTAAAATTTCTGCTCTATCCTCTTCCTGCCGCTGGGTTGTAATAATGCTTTGTCCGGGGCGTCGTCGGTCAAGCTCTTTTTGTATATCTTCGTGGGACAATTCTAACTTCGATGGAACGCCATCAATTACAACACCTACAGATTTGCCGTGGCTTTCGCCGAATGTTGTAACCCTGAATTTTTCACCGTATGTATTACCTGACATCATTTTATCTTTCTCAAACCCCTCCCAAACCCTCCCCTCTATGAGGGGAGGGCACGGGTGGGGTGTGTTTAATTTCATAAACAACCTCGGCTATTTCTCTCAAAGTTCTGTCAGTTTCGTTTATTACTTTTTCGTTTTGAAACCGGATTACTTTGTAGCCAGAGGTTTCTATATATTTTTGTCTGTTTCTATCATATTCTTTTACATCGTCTAAATCGTGCACATCGCCATCAACTTCAATTACTAACTGAAGTTACTAATCTCAATTCCGAACAATAAAAATCAACAATATAATTACCGATACAGTGCTGCCGTCTAAATTTAACGCCAAGAGATTTGTTACGAAGCAGATTCCATAACAATTTTTCAGCATACGTTTGGTGTTTTCTTAACTCGCGGGCTCGTAACCTAATCTTGTCCATGAGACACCCTCCTAACCTCCCCCTTTACAATGGGGAGGAAAATGTTGGCTAAACTCATCCCAAAAATCGGGGAACGATTTTTTTACACAACCGGGATTTATAATTTTGATACCGGGGATTTTTAAACCCGCAATCGCAAAACTCATAGCTATACGGTGGTCGTTATAAGTTTCTATTACAACACCAATATATTTTCCCTTCGGCACAATTTCAAGCCCGTCATCAAACTCTGTTACTTCAACACCTAACTTGCGGATTTCGGTTGCAAGTGAGTACAAACGGTCCGATTCTTTATAACGCAGATGAGCAACGTTCTCTATTTTAGTCTTTCCATTTGCAAATAAAGCCATTACTGCTAAAGTTGGAACCATATCGGGCATTTCGTTCATATCAATTGTAATACCTGATAGTTCAGGGCAGCCAACAACCGTAATCCCAGAAACATCCTTTATTATTTTGCATCCCATTTTTTGTAGGACTTCCAAAAAACCGGCATCACCTTGTTTTGAATGCGGATTTAAGTTTTGCACTGTAACTTTTCCACCGGTTACTGCTGCGGCTGCAAAAAAATAAGAAGCCGATGAATAATCCCCCTCTATTATATATGTAGCCGGCTGGTATCGTTTTGTACTACTAATATAGTAGCCGTTTGTTTTTTCTTGAACATCAGCGCCAAATGATTGCATTACAACACGAGTTATATCAAGATATGGTTTTGAGGCAACTCGCCCGAACGGCATAGTCGAGCGGGCTCGATCGCCCAGTACCAAATCGACATCTTGTATTGCATAAGGTGCAATCAATAATATAGAGGAAACAAACTGGCTGCTCTTAGAAGCGTCGATGTGAACGGTTCCCCCCTTTAATTCTCCGCCAACAATTTTAACAGGTGGGTAGCCGTTGTTTGTTTCTATCCGAATTCCAAGCTGCTCAAGTGCGGTGGTTAAATCGCCAATCGGTCGTAAGTTCATCCGCTCGTCGCCATATATTATAGTAGAACCATCAGCTAATGCTGCGAGTCCTGCAAGAAACCGCATTGTAGTGCCTGCATTTCCGACAAATATATCGGAATCAGACGCTTTAATTTTTCCTCCGGTTCCGGTAACAATCAACTTGTTGCCAATTTCTT
This sequence comes from Bacteroidota bacterium, assembly GCA_030682385.1. GTDB lineage: Bacteria > Bacteroidota > Ignavibacteria > UBA10030 > BY39 > JASEGV01. The sequence continues at coordinate 44,002 of JAUXOG010000090.1, read as the reverse complement.
CGATGCTGACACCGAATTTCCGCAACGCCTCTATCATAAGCCGGCAATCGTCAGCGGTTGAGAAATCTACAACCTCCGAAACTCCATTTGCTAAAGCTGCGGCAATCAATGCCCGGTTTGTTATACTCTTTGATGTAGGCACACGAACTACGGCGTTGATGTTTTCTACTGTTGTCATATTACAGATTTAAAAAGTTCTTGTTGTAACTTTGCCTGCGTCTCAAATATTTTTGTTCCCGGAATAATTTGGCAGCCGCATTGATGAGCATCGCTTAAGAGTTTTGTAATCTCTGGTGTATAAACAAAATCAACAACTAACATTTCTTTATTTAACAGATTTTGGGGAATCGGTGATGCGTCAGAATCCGGTTCCATACCAACCGGAGTAGTATTAATTATTACATCCATAAATTTAATTTTCTGGATTTCGTCGAACGGACTGTATTCACATTCAAAATTAAGGGCAAGCATATTAGCTTTTTTCAAATCCCTCCCAAATATGTGGACGCTGGCACCACACTTTTTTGCAGCATAAATGGCGCTGCGGGCAGTGCCGCCGGTACCTAACACAGCTACCGATTTACCGTTTAATAATTTTTCAAAAATCAGGACAGCCGCTAGGGCATCGGTATTGTAGCCTTTAAAGCTGTCGGCTTCCTTTATGATTGTATTCACCGAACCGGTGGCTTCCGCCTCATAAGACCGGCTTTCCATTAATCTAGTTGCTTTCTCTTTATGTGGAATTGTAACGCTGAGACCTTGCAAATACTTTGAGTATGCACTAAAAAAATTTCCGAAATCATCCGCTAAAAAATTTACATACACCGCGTTCAAATTATTTTGCTTAAAATATTTGTTGTGAATATAAATACCACGGCTATGAGAAACCGGATTCCCCACTAATCCGAAAATTTTAGTTTGTTCATTAATGGATCTGTAGTTATAAACATCCAATAATTTTTTTACAGGAATTTGACCCGGTGCGGTTTCATCTCCCTCGTCGAGAGAACAATAGGTTATGTATCCGCCAAAGCGAGGTGCGAGTATTCGGCTGATTTCACCTTTTTCTCCCATACAAAAACAGGACATTCGATAGTGTCCCTTTATCGCCGTTTGCAATAAATTAAATATTCTGAGATTGTCGTATATCTTATTCGCATAAGTTACAAGTTTTATGATATGCGGGCGAGCCGCTTTCAATCTTATATATACATCCAATATATCTTCTGATGAAGTATGTGAAAAATTATGATACGAAATAATAACTTGAGTTTTACATTGGCTAGCAAATCTTACTATATCCGATACCACAATTTTCCCTGCCGTTCTCTCGATGTCCACATATTCAGCCCCTGCCTTGATTGCCTTATATAATAGAGCAATTCGTTTTTTTTCTGATCCCGACTTTGTCGGGATGGATGGGCGGTTTGTTATAATTACATCAGGACGCGGCTGAAATAAGAGGTGCTCAATATCAAGGTCAACTATATTTTCAACACGTATCTCAACAACGTCAGCTAATTCTCCCGCTTTTATCAGCAAACTGCGGGCTTCTTTCATATTTTTTGGGGCTATACTAACGCAAATCATAAAATACGGTTATTTTTTAGTCTTGAAATTATTGCCACTAAAACACTAAAGCACAAAATTCCATTAAAATCATAAAACATATCGCTTGATTCCTTGTCCTATATTAACAACATTAAAGTTGATTAAATCCACTGCTTTAATTTCACAAATTATTTTATCCTCAACTAGAACATCCAATCTTAATCCCTCTTGAAACGTAATGCCGTCATAAACAATTGGAATATCAATCTGGCGTATATATTTTAACCCCCTTTTTGTTAATTCGTGACATAAGCAGATTTCATATACTTTTTCTAGCAAACCTGGTCCAAGAGTTTTGTGAACGGTATAAGCGGCATCAACAATCTTTGATCCGATTATTTCCAATTCTTCAGACAATGATTCGAATTTCTTTTGGTGTGTTTTCGTGTCTTTGTGATTTTGTGGCATATGATTCATTATAATCTGAATTTTGCTGAATAGTTACGTGAAATCAATAATGCTTCAACATCATCAGAAGTTAACGGAACATCGATCACTCCACTGCCGATTTTATCTATCAGTGTGTATAAAATTTTATCCTCAACTGCTTTTTTATCTGTTTGTGTGGCTTTGACATAATCGGGAACGCTATAATTTTTCGGTAAGTCAATTGGCAGCCCCAAATGTGTTAGCAACATTTTAAGTTTAACTACCGATTTGCGATCCAGAATTTTCAAACGAAAAGCCATTTCAGCTTCTGCAACCATTCCGATTGATACAGCAGCACCGTGAGGAATTTTGTAATGGCTTAATTTTTCTACCGCATGACCAATCGTATGTCCGAAATTCAAAATTCGTCTGTACGATTTTTCTTTTTCATCTTTGTTAACTACTTCAGCTTTTAATTCGCAGCAACGCTCGATGATATTCTTCAACAACTTTGTATCACGGGAAAGAATTTTATCGGCATTCCGTGCGAGTAGTTCAAACAATTTTATATCAAGCGCTGCACCGTATTTAACCACTTCAGCTAAACCATTCCTGTACTCTGCATCGGAGAGTGTTGTCAACGTCGAAACATCGATATACACAGCATCGGGTTGGTAAAATGCACCAATCAGGTTTTTTCCAAGCGGGTGGTTTACACCAACTTTACCCCCAACGCTGCTATCGACCTGCGCAAGTAATGTTGTTGGAATTTGAATAAACGGAACTCCTCTAAACAGAGTTGCGGCAACAAAGCCCGCGATATCGCCTACAACTCCGCCACCGAGTGCAATTATTACTGAGTTTCTGTTAGCTCCTGATTTTATTAATTGGTTTTCTATATACTCTTTTGTCTTCCGTGTTTTAGATTTTTCGCCATAAGGGAAAGAGATTATTTCAGATGCAATACCTTGTCCGGCAATCAGTTTATTGAACTCACGCGCGTAAAGTTTTTCGACATTTGTATCGGTGATAATAAAACATTTCGACCTTGGGAATCGTTTTGCAATATCGGCAGCCGTATAGGATAATGATCCGTCAGCTGACGGACCGATATGAATATAGTACGACTTTTTGTCGTTGTTTGGAATATTTACTTTTACTTTATTAATCATTGTTTTAGTGCAATTTAGTGAAATTCGTGGCACATATTATTCGGCACACTTCCCATTTGCATCAAGCAAGTTCACTTTTCCTAAATTTAATTTCTCTAATGCCGATTTATTCAGTTCAACATCACCAACAATCACAACAGCCATTTTATCGTGTTGTAAATATTTTTCGCTTACAGTGCGAACATCTTGAATAGTAACCTTCTCAATATTTTGAATGTACGAGTTGTAATAATCGTCGGGCAAATTATATAAAACCAAACTTCCTAAATAACCCGCAATTTGTCCAAGTGTTTCAAATGTTCGTGGGAAACCGCGCACCAAACTATTTTTTGCAAATTCTAACTCATCAACCGCAACATCGGAATCGCGCATCTTCTTAATCTCAGCTAAAATTTCGTAAACACAACTATCAGTTACACTCGATTTAAATCCCCCGCCTGCACTGAACGGTCCGGCTTCTTTCCGATACGCAAAACTCGAGCGCGCTCCATAAGTATAACCTTTTTGTTCACGCAGATTCCAGTTAATACGACTATTGAAAGCTCCGCCTAAAATCATATTCATAACTTCGAGAGCAAAATAATCGGGAGTATTGCGGCGAACACCGATACTGCCAACTCGGATTTGCGATTGCGGCGCCTTCGCTTTATCGACTATGTAAATACCGGGAACAAACACTGCTTCAGCCGCCGGAATATTTTCAATTTTAGTTTCGCCATTCTTCCAGGTTATCAATTTATTTTCGAGCAAAGATTTTAGCTCATTCATCTTCACATCGCCTGCAACAATCAAAGTTGCATTATCGGGATGAATGTAATTCTCGAAAAACGCCCGCACATCTTCAACCGAAATATTTTTTACACTCTCCTCAGTTCCATCAACAGGGTTTCCGTATGGATGCCGGTCGCCATACAAAATTTTTGAGAATACTTTACCTGCAATTACTTCAGGACGATCCTTCTGCTGAGTTAACCCGGTCAGCGTTTCGTTTTTGATACGCGTAAATTCAATCTCCGGAAAAATTGAATTCTGCAATATATCGGCGGCAATCTCTAAAGTTTTTTCGAGATCCTTTTTCAAAGATGTTACCGAAATGAAACTTCCATCATAATTTGTACTTGCACTAAAACGGGAACCTAAAAACGCAAATTCATCGGAAATTTCAAGCAATGACCGTTTTTTTGTCCCAGCATCCATCATCCGCATCATTAGATTGAAGAGACCCGGTTTTTCAACCGGATCATAAGTGGCGCCTGCTTGAAAAACAAACTGCATTTGCACTATCGGCAGTTCGCTCTGTTCAACAAGCATCAGTTTTAAACCATTCGATAGTACACCTTTTTGAATTTTAGGGAGTGAGAACGAAGGGGTCTTTCCTTCTTTAGGTTTTTGCGAGCGGTCAACTTGCGATTGCATAGTTCCCACAAAAATTAATATTACCAAAAAGAATTTTATAAATTTCATTTTTAATACTCCTTTTCATTATTGTGCTTGTAATTCTTTTTTGTCTTTTGGAACGATACTAAGAACTACTTTACCCGTTTGTTTTAAAAATTTGTTAGCTGCGTTCTTCACTTCATCCGGTTTAACTTTTCTGTATCGTTCCAAATCTTTGTTGAAATAACCGGGATCGCCCATGAAAACATTATACCTATTTAGCTGATCGGTTTTGCCACCGAAACCACCCACCGATTGCAAGCGATAAATAGAACTCGCTTCGAGTTCATTCTTCGAGCGGTCAAGTTCGCGTTGTGTAATTCCTCCGGCTTTTATTTTTTCAATTTCGGAATAAATGGCTTCTTCGATTTGTTTCAATGAAATTCCCGGTTTGGCAGTTGCAACTATTGTAAATGAACCTGAAATTTCGGCACTATTATTATAAGCCATTACATCCTGTGCAATTTGTTTTTCGTAAACAAGCGATTTATACAGGCGCGAATTTTTTCCCCTCGAAATCACATCCGCTAAAATATCAAGCGCCGGTTCACCATCGGTAAAATGCGGTTCGGTAATCCAACTAATATACAAACGGGGCAGTTGCACATTATCTTCAAGTAATAAATATTTATTTTCTGTTAAAGCAGGTACCGAGGGTTTTACTTTCTCGATTATTTTGCCCGACGGTATTTCACCGAAATATTTTTCTACAAGTATTTTCACATCTTTCGGATTTATATCGCCACCGATGCACAAGCTCGCATTATTCGGTGCATAGTATTCCCTGAAAAAATCTTTTACATCATCGAGTGTGGCGTTGCTCAAATCTTCCTGCGTCCCGATAGTCAGCCAATGATATGGATGATCCGGCGGGTAAAGATTTTCGCTGATTACTTTTGAAGCCATTCCGTAAGGTTGGTTTTCGTAATTTTGACGGCGCTCATTTTTTACAACATCGCGCTGATTATCGAGTTTATCTTGTGTCATCGTTTCAGTAAGGAAACCCATTCTATCCGATTCTAAAAAAAGTGCAAGCTCTAAAAAATTGCTCGGCACAACTTCCCAGTAATTAGTGCGGTCGGTGTTTGTTGAACCATTTACCGTCCCGCCGGCATCTTGCAAGAGTTTGAAATGATCCCCTTTTTCCACATTCTGCGAACCTTGAAATAGCATGTGCTCGAACAAATGTGCAAAGCCCGATTTTCCGACTTTCTCGCGACCTGAGCCTACGTGATACCAAATATTAACTGCAACGATCGGTACACTGTGATCTTCGTGAAGAATCACGTTCAAGCCATTCGGCAAAACATACTTTTCAAACTTGATGTTGAGTTGAGAAAATGAATTTGAGATAATCATAAATAATAACAGAAAATATTTGAACATAGAAACTCCATTATGGATATAAATAATGAAAAGATAAAATCAAATTAAGCGGAATAAAGTTAAGAAAGGATTTTATGAATTGCAATTAAAGGAAGAATTTTCTTATTTTAAAATAAATGAGTAGAATCGTTAATAAGAAATCAGAGAAAATTATCTCCCGGATGAAATCCATCATCATCCGCGGTGCTCGCGTTCATAATCTAAAAAGCATTAATTTAGAACTCCCCCGCAACAAACTCATTGTATTTACAGGAGTCAGCGGTTCGGGAAAGTCGAGTTTAGCTTTTGATACAATCTACGCTGAAGGACAGAGACGCTTTGTTGAAAGTTTATCGGCTTATGCCCGCCAATTCCTTGAACGGATGGATAAACCGGATGTTGATTCCATCGAGGGTTTGAGTCCGGCTATTGCAATTGAGCAAAGAACAGCAACACGCAATCCCCGCTCGACAGTCGGTACGACGACTGAGATTTACGACTATCTACGACTTCTCTTTGCACGAATCGGAAAAACCTTTTGCCACAAATGCGGAAAACTTGTTCAACACGACTCGGTGAAAACAGTACTCTCCAAATTAGAGACAGAGCTTGCCGATCTTTCCGAATCACGCCTGTATGTAATGTTCCCTTTGCAAATTCACACCAAAGCAAGTTTTAAGAAAGAAATCGAGAATATCAAGAAGCAGGGATTTGTACGTATCTTTTGTAAAAACGAGTTGGTAGATTTGACCGAAACATCCTCAACAAAACTTTGCACAAAAGAGTTAAGCAAAAGCGATATTTTCGTAGTAGTAGATAGAATAATTTTCAGAAAATCGGACGACACTACACGGCTTGCAGATTCGATTGAAACAGCATTTAATCTTGGAAATGGTAATCTGATTTTAAAAGTTCTAGAGAATGATAAAACTCTACGGTTCAACCAACATTTTAATTGTGCTGATTGCAGCATCGAGTATGAAGAACCTGACCCGCGTTTGTTTTCGTTCAACAATCCTTATGGGGCTTGCCCTGCTTGCCAAGGTTTCGGGAAATCGGTAGGGATAGATTTAGATTTGGTAATACCGAACAAATCGAAAACTATTCGTGATGGCGCCATACAACCTTGGACAACACCCAAATGGAAAAAATATCTTGAAGATTTAATCATAATTGCTGACGATGCAGGAATTCGTTTAGATGTTCCGTTTTATGATTTAACTAAAGAAGAAATCAACATCATTCTAAACGGTTGGAAAGGTTTTGCCGGTCTTTACAAATTTTTTAAGTTCATCGAAAGCAAATCTTATAAAATACATTACAGATATTTTTTAAGCCGCTTCCGTGGTTATACAACTTGTCAGGATTGCGGCGGTTCACGTGTTAGAAAAGAAGCATTAAACATTCGTATTGCAGATAAAACTATTTTCGATGTTGTTCGGATGACGATTGATCAGGCGTTCGTTTTTTTTGATACGATGCAATTAAGTGAATTCGATTTTAATATTGCCAATAGAATTTTAGAAGAATTGAAACGGCGTCTGAAATATCTTGTTGATGTCGGTATCGGATATCTCACACTCGACCGGTTATCGAACACTCTTTCGGGGGGCGAATCGCAGCGGATTAATTTAGCTACATCTTTAGGATCGTCGTTAATGGGAGCTGTTTATGTTTTAGATGAACCGAGTATCGGATTGCACCCGCGTGATAACGACAAACTTATCGGAATTCTGAAATCGATACGAGATGTGGGCAATACTGTGATAGTCGTTGAACACGATTCGGATATGATGAAATCGGCAGATATGATTCTTGATTTAGGACCGGGAGCTGGAGAAAACGGCGGAAGTGTAGTATTTCAAGGGACTTACGATGAAATCAAAAGAGATGCAATATCGCTTACCGGCAAGTATTTGAGCGGAAAGCTTGCAATCCCGCTGCCAAAAAATCGCCGAATTAATGAAACGAAAAGTCTTATTATTAAAGATGCCTCTGCAAACAATCTGAAAAACGTTGATGTCGAAATTCCTCTGAATAAATTCGTCTGTATCACCGGCGTGAGCGGTTCCGGTAAAAGCACATTGGTAATGGATATACTTTATCCGGCTCTCAAGAATATCAAAGCAAGCAATGGTGTGAATTCAGAAAACTTTGTTTCTGAAAAACTGAAGCATCTGCAGGGGAGCCAATTTTTAGACGGTGTTGAATTAGTTGACCAATCCCCGATTGGTCGAACGCCGCGCTCTAACCCTGTAACTTATATAAAAGTTTTCGATTTGATACGAAATATTTTTGCAAATACGCAAGCTGCAAAAATCCGTGGATACACGCCTGGAAGTTTTTCGTTCAACGTTGCCGCCGGCCGCTGCGATGCTTGTGAAGGAAGCGGAATTCAAGTCATCGAGATGCAGTTCCTCGCCGACTTGCAACTAACCTGCGATGTTTGCAAAGGTAAACGCTTTAAGAAAGAAATACTCGAAGTAAAATACCATAGTAAAAACATAAGCGATGTTTTGAACCTAACTGTTTCGGAAGCAATAACTTTTTTCAGCGGCGATGTTTCAGCACGGCGGATAGTTAAACAATTACAGATTTTAAACGACGTCGGACTTGGATACATCCGGCTTGGTCAACAGGCAACAACACTATCAGGTGGCGAAGCACAACGGATAAAATTAGCTGCTCACTTGTTGGCACAAAACACAGAAGGGAGAAAACTTTTTATCTTCGACGAACCGACAACAGGTTTACATTTCGACGACATTGCAAAACTTTTGACATGCTTCGACGCACTGATTATGAACGGGCACTCAGTTCTCATCATCGAACATAATATGGATGTAATTAAATGCGCCGATTGGATAATTGATTTAGGCCCCGAGGCAGGTGAGGATGGAGGGCATGTTGTTGCGGTTGGAACACCTGAAGAAGTTGTGGCGAATCATAATTCACATACTGGGAAGTTTCTAAAAAAATATATTCATTTTGAAAGAAAGTAAAATTTTCATAGTTTTAAGAAGTACATTTTACAACACAAAGAAATGATTTTAGAATTACTTAAAAATACTTGTGAATCGTTAGAAAAACAGAATATCCATTACATGATCTCTGGAAGCATAGCATTAAATACCTATGCGATACCAAGAATGACAAGAGATATTGATATCGTAATTGAATTAGGTGAAGGTATGACTGAGAAGTTTATATCCTTGTTTCCCGATAGTTACTATGATAAGGCAACAATAAAAGATGCAATTAAAACAGAAGGAATGTTTAACATTATTGACCATCAAACAGGTTTTAAAATAGATTTCATAATAAGAAAAAACAATGAGTATCATAATCTTGCATTTAATAGGAGAAAACGCATAAAAGAGTTTGATACCTGGATTTGGGTAATAAGCATTGAAGACCTTATAATCTCAAAAATAAATTGGATACAGGAATATCAGAGCGACCGCCAAATATTTGATATACAAAACTTGCTGTTGAATACTGAAAAGGATACTGAATACATTAAAAAATGGTGTACTAAATTGAAATTAAATACATTTAATTTGTTTGATGATGAATGATACACCTAAACATATTTTAAAAAAACAATTTGAGATAATTAATTCAATACCACTCAGAGAAAGATTACTGAATCTTTTTGAGCTGACTGAATTATCAAGGAAAATAATTGAAAACAGGATTAAAGAGAAAAATCCTGAAATATCTGAAATTGATTTGAAGATAGAGTTGTTTAGATGTTTCTATAAGTATGATTTTGATGAAGCAAAAATGAATAAAATAATTGATAGTATGCGGGAGTATTATTACCGAAACAAAAGTGTAGTATAACTACATCGAACGAAATGAATAATCCTCATCAATTTCTTCCCACTGCACGCCGAAACCTTTTCCAATAAGCCGCCATTTGTTTCTTTGTTCAGTATTTGACAATAACAAGTGCATTCTTTATATTTCACATAGATAACTGAAGTTACGCAAAAGAGTCATTCTGAACGAAGTGAAGAATCTTAAACCTCAAATTCGAGCTATTTTTAGATGTTTCGCTTCGCTCAACATGACAAAAAGTCAATTCTGCGTAACTTCAGTAGATAATTAAAATTCTTGATGCAAATAGATCAGAAAATTTTATGAATCCAACTGTATTATACGAAATTAAAAACAAAATAAATCAATTATCATACGATGAACAATTGTGGTTGATTGAGCAACTTGCACATGGTTTACGAGAAAGCAAATTAAAAGAAAAAGCCATTTTAGAAAATCAACTTACTGCAATGGCGTCTGATCCAGAACTCCAAAGCGAATTGAAAAAGATGGATGAGGAATTTGTTATAACAGAATTGGATGGATTGGGGAAAGTATAATGGCAATTCATCGAGGAGAGATTTATTTTGTAGGTTTGAATCCTGTCAAGGGAAGAGAACAGGCAGGCGAGCGCCCAGTATTAGTTCTGTCGATTGATGCCATAAATAAACTTCCGCTCGTGGTAACGGTTGTTGTTGGAACAAAAAGTGAACATATTTCTCGATTATCCGACTAATGTACGTGTGCCTTCAGCAGAGAGCGGATTGCCAATAGAAACAGTTTTCTTATGTTTTCAAATTCGGTCTTTAGATCCTACAAGATTTCCAGAAAAATCGGCGGGAAGAGTTTCTGATGAAATAATGGAAAAAATTGAAAACGCAGTTAGGTATTGTATGGGCTTGTGAACTTTGATTATAGCGAACGAAACAAATTAATAACCCAGCAACGCTCCGACTGAAATATCCTCATCAATAATATCATGAAAAATCAAAACGTTGTTTTATATTTATCTATTCTAATTGGTTTAGTCCTAATGAGTTCGGGGTGTAATAATCTCGAATTTAGCAGTAATTGGCTGGATCGCGAAATCACCATAGATGGCTCTGATGCAGAATGGCAAGGTAGTCTGATGTCGCTTAAAAAAGGAAAAATGGCTTGGGGAGTCTTAAACGACGAGAAATATTTATACATTACTTGCGTCCTCTCCGACCGTGAAATAGAACGCCAAGTGATGGGATTAGGTCTTACAGTTTGGTTGAATGCGAACGGAGGCACAGATAAAACTTTCGGAATTCACTTCCCCATAGGAATGCAAGATGGACGCAGGCAAATGATGCAGGGCTTGGAAGGTGGTAGTGCTTTCGATGAGGAACAATTTTTTCAACAAGGTACAAGCGAGATGGAAATCGTCGGTCCCGGAAAAGATGAACGATTTAAAACTTTAGCTCCCGGAACAGATGGAATCGAAGTTCAGTTAAGACGAACATCAGGTCGTCTGGTTTACGAATTAAAAGTTCCACTCTCCATAAGTCCTGAACATCCTTTTGCCATCAACACAAAGCCGGGGAACGAAATCGGAATAGGTTTTGAAGTAACTGAACCATCCATGAAAGAAAGACCCGATGATATGCCAAACAAAGGTGGTAGATCTCAAGGAGGAATGTCCGGTGGTGGAAAAAAATCACAAGGTAAAGGTATATCTCATGGTGGAAACAATCCGCCAGAATCGTTGAAGCTCTGGGCTAGTGTTACGTTAGCAAGTCCAAATGCAGGTGTTATAAAGTAACATTTAAATAATATTTTTAAAAAATGGAAATGAGTAAATTCATTAAGTGTGAATTACCCACTGCACTCCGATACCTTTTCTGGTAATCCTGATTTTCAAATACTCCAACACTCCATTCATCCATCAATCCATATTTCCTCTTCCTACCATTTATACTACCGATGCAATTTGCTATTATATTCTAACATTCATATATTCGACTAAATAATTTTATTAGTCGAACAATTTAAAGAACTAAAAATGCCTGAAAATCAGGAAATTTCACAAGATTTAAAGAAAAACCAAATTCTCGCAGCCGCTAAACAAGTGTTTGGCAGGTTCGGATTTGCCAAAACTACACTTGATGATGTTGCCAACGCGGTCGGTATGAAAAAAGCTTCCCTCTATTATTACTACGAGAGCAAGGAAGAACTTTTTAAAGATGTTGTAAAATCAGAGACGGATGAATTAATAAAAGAATTGGAAAATAAAGTATTTACCACCAACGATGTCCACGACCAACTTACAACTTACATAAAAACCCGTCTCGCATATCTTCAGAAGATGATTAACATCCATAACCTAACTGTAAATTCTATTTTAGAATTCAAACCAATATCAGAATTGCTCTATCGTGAATTTTTTGAGAAACAAATTCTGATAGTTGTAAAAATTTTTTCGGATGGACTGCAAAGAGGTGAATTGAAAAAAGTTGATACCCACAGAGCGGCAAACATATTCGTCTCGGCTATCGAATCAATCGCAACGAAAGTCCTGTGCAAAAGCAAAGCAACAAATGAAATCAATTATAAATCTATCGAAGACGATTCGCTCTTCTTAACTGAACTAATTATAAACGGATTAAAAAAATAAATGAGGAATAAATTGAACTTCTTACTTTTATACTTGCTGCTGATTGTCCCGGCACACTCGCAAGACTCAGAAACCCGCCGGCTAAGCATGGAAGAAGCTATACGATTAGCAATAAAACAAAATTCCGACCTTGAATCTGTACGTCTCGACGTAAAACGATCCGATGCACGGGTCCTCGAGGCGTGGGGATACGCTATGCCCTCCGTGGATGTATCGGGGCAGTACATGCATTTTATAGATAAGCCCGTAACATTTTTCCCGGATGTTTTTTTGTATGGCTTTATGAAGGAAATAGATTCCACAATCCCGAAGCCAACAGGAAAATTGGTTCCGGTTTCATTCACGCCCGGATTCACGGCAAGTGCCTCGCTAAACGTCAAGCAGATTCTTTTTAATGGTGCAATCTTTGTTGGAATTGGAGCTTCACAAGTTTATTCGAATCTTGCACGAGATCTCTTTCAAGTTAAGCAGGTAGAAACTGTAACAAAAGTGAAAAAAGCATATTATAGTGCACTGCTCGCTCGCAAAGCTCTGGAGCTGATGCATTCAAGCTTAAAGAATGCAGAGGATAATCTTAAGAATGTTCAACTGATGAAAGATCAAGGTATTGTTTCAGAGTATGATGAACTGCGCGCTTCCGTCGGCGTCGAAAATCTTCGACCGGTCGTCATCCAAAGTGAAACCAATTTCAATCTCGCTCGTGATGCCCTGCGAAACACAATCGGGATATCGACTAAAGAAAATTTTGAACTCGCAGACAGCTTGCATTTTGAGAATGTTGACGCATCGTTAATGGAGCGGGCAGAAGATCTCGTCCAGGACTTGAATCCAAACCTAAGCGTTGTAAAGCGTCAAATTGAACTAAACGGGGCTATTATTAGCGCCGAACGCTCAAATTATTTACCTACTATTGCGGCTTTCGGTTCATATCAATATCAGGCGGCGATGAATAAATTCAATTTTTCAACGAATGATTTTTATAAAAGCTCTCAATTCGGACTCTCTTTTTCCTTGAATCTCTTCCAGGGTTTACAAACTTATGCACGGGTTCAGCAGGCACAGCTTGATAAACGCAAGAGTGAGGAGCAACTTAACAATCTTGAAAAAAATCTGCAGACTGCATTGCATTCAATTATCGGAAATTTGCAACAGGCAAAGAAACGAGTTGAAGCGCAAGAAAAAACAGTCGAAATGGCTGAGCGAGGATATAAAATTGTTACTACAAAATTTCTCAACAATTCCGCAACACAACTTGAGGTAAACGATGCACAACTTGCCCTCACGCAATCGAAAGTCAACCGTATTCAGGCGGTGTACGATTATCTCAATGCATCGGCAGATTTAGACCAGCTTATCGGGCGTTTACCGAGCTATGTTATCGAAATGAATGATTAATGAAATTATAAAGAAGGAATATATCAATGAAGAAAGTAATAGTAGTTTTAATTATTTCTGTATTCGCGATCTCTTCGTGTAATAAGCCGAAAGAAAGTAACAACGAACATAAGATACAACCGGTTAATATACGTACCGAAATCGTGAAGCCAACACAACTGAGTGATGCAATCCAAGTTGCTGGAACCGTCAAAGCTTACGAAGATGCGAATTTAAGTCCAGAGGAAAGTGGAGTCGTCAAAGAATGGAAAGTAAAAAGAGGACAGCAGGTTAAGAAAGGTGACCTGATTGTGGTGCTTAAAGACGAAGTGATTAAGGCGGGCTACGATGCCGCTGAATCGCAATACAAGATGGCTGAATTAAATCTTGGTAAGCAACAAAAAGTTTTCGACGAACAAGGTATTAGTGAACTGCAGTTGAAGAATTTAGAATACGGTCGTGATGCTGCGAAAGCGAATGCCGATTTAATGAAAGCCCGTTGGGAGCGTACACAAATTCGTAGTCCGTTCGACGGCGTTGTGGAAAACACATTCCCTAACGAAGGTGAATTTGCGCCGCCCGGTGTTCCGATAGCGCGCGTTGTTAACACTTCAGTGATAAAGATTCAAGCCGAAATCCCTGAACTTTACTCCGGTACAATTTCAGTCGGTACGCCGGCAATTGTAACTTTCGATGCAGTTCCGGGAGATACTATTAAAGGAAAATTGGCTTTCGTCAGTTCAACTGTATCTGCGGTAAACCGCACACTAATGGTAGAGCTTGTAACGTCCAACTCGTCCCGAAAAATTAAACCTGAAATGGTTGCTAAAGTAAAATTATTACGCGAGACAAAATCGAGTGCAGTGCTCGTTAGCTCGAATATCGTTCAACTTGTTGACCGTAACCGTTCAATTGTGTACGTGAACAATGGCGGTAAAGCGGAGGAACGAAGTTTGAAGCTTGGCGGGCGACAGGGCAATATGATTGAAGTGTTAGAAGGATTGAATCCGGGTGATCATCTAATTGTGAGTGGATATCAAAAGCTCGTCAGCGGCACACCTGTCGTTGTAACTCAATAGACGGAGAATCGATTATGAAAATCTGGAATATTGCAGTTGATAATAAAGTAGTAGTTTACCTTTTAATAGTGTTGATTATCGTGTTTGGATTTTCTTCGTACAACCGGCTTCCGCGCGAAGCAAGTCCCGACGTTGTAATTCCCTGGGTCATTGTAGCAACGCCATACATCGGAGTTTCACCTGTAGATATCGAAGGGTTGGTTACACAGCCGCTTGAACGTGCAGTGAAAAGTTTGAAAGATATCAAACAAATTACTTCAGTATCAAAAGAAGGTCTTTCAACAATTCGTGTAGAGTTCAACACAGGAATTGATATTGATGAAGCGCTGCGCCGCGTAAGGGACAAAGTCAATTCAACCCGACCACAGCTTCCTAACGACATCCTTGATCCGGTCGTCTCTGAAATTAATATCAGCGAATTCCCTATTATGTTCGTCAATGTCGGTGGTAATGTCGGACTTGCACGGCTCAAAAAGATAGCAGATAACCTGCAGGATAAGATAGAAGCAATACCCGGCGTACTTCGTGCGGACATTTCCGGCGGACTGGAGCCGGAGGTTCAGGTAAATTGCGATGTATATAGAATGAACGCATATCAAGTCAGTTTCGATGATGTGTCGAATGCAATTCGCGGTGAGAATCTATCCATCCCCGGCGGATCAATCGATACCAAAGAGAAAAATCTTACAGTTCGTATCCCGGGTGAGTTCAAAGAAGTAAAACCTCTTGAAAATATCGTCCTTAAGATTCAAAATGGTAAACCGATTTATTTGCGCGATGTTGCAACAGTGAACTATTCATTTGAAGATCGGCAGACTTATGCCCGGTTGAATGGAATGGAAGTCGTCTCTCTTGCTGTTCGGAAACGCGCAGGCGAAAATCTTCTCCGTATCGCTGATGAGGTTACTAAGATTGTCAATGACGAACAGAAACAATTACCCGAAGGCATTAAGCTCGATATTTCGAACGACCAATCACGGTTCGTTACGCGTATGGTTAAGGAACTTGAGAACAGCATTATGACCGGAATGTTTTTAGTTGTGATGGCGCTGTTTATGTTCTTTGGGTTTAAAAATTCTTTACTCATCTCTACAGCAATACCGCTTTCTATGCTTGTGGGATTTATTGTAATGTCTGCTCTCGGTATTACTTTAAATATGGTGGTATTGTTCTCACTTGTAATGGTGCTCGGCATTTTAGTTGACGATGCAATTGTAGTAATCGAGAACATCTATCGTCATCAGCAAGAGTACGACGAACATCCAATACAGGCAGCGAAAAAAGCAGCCGGCGAAGTATTCGTCCCGGTTCTCACTTCTACTGTAACCACGATGTCTGCTTTTCTGCCGTTGGCATTCTGGCCCGGTATCGTCGGCGAGTTTATGAAATATTTTCCGTTCACACTAATCATCACGTTAACCGCATCGCTTTTTGTGGCGTATGTAATAAGCCCGGTGCAGGGCGCTCAGTGGATCAACTATAAGCGAGAAATTCGTAAGGTAAAGTACAACCTTGAACATCCGCATTGGTTTAAAAAGTATAATCCTTTCACAATTCTGTACCATAAGGTTGATGAAGTATTCTTCCCCTGGATGCAGCGTGAATACGTGAAGACATTAAAATGGACTCTGGAACGAAAAGGACTTACAATTATCGCCTCATTTGCGCTTCTTGTTTTTGTGATAGTTCTTTTTGTGTTCTTAAACAAAGGAGTTGAATTCTTCCCAAACACAGAGCCAACGCAAGTCAGCGTCAGTATTGAAGCTCCATCGGGTACATCGCTGGAGGTAACTAACGATATCTCTAAGATTATCGAAGATCGATTGAATCAGATTCCCGGTAAAAAAGATGTTGAGTTTTTCGCATCGAGTATCGGCACTTCCGACGACCCGTTTGATTTTGGCGGTCAGGGAACTTCAAACAAGGGACGCGTAGCTATCAATTTCTATGAGAAAATTAAACGCGAGCAAAGTACTTTTCAAACGCTTGAAGAAGTTCGTAAAGCAACCGAAGGAATAGCAGGAGTGGAGTTGCGTGTCGCAAAACAACAGATGGGACCTCCAGTTGGTGCACCGGTCAGCATCGAAGTATCCGGCGATGACTATCAACAACTTGCATCTTTGAGCAAAGCTATCCGCGAAAAAATTAAAAATGTTCAAGGGCTCGTTGACCTAAAAGACGATTATAATATCGGACGTCCTGAAGTCGAAATCATTATAGACCGTGAGAAAGCAGGTCTGTTCTGGACGAGCACAGGTCAAATTGCATCGACTATTCGTGCAGCAATCGCAGGCGTTGAAGCATCAAAGTATAGAGTAGGTGAGGATGAATATAAAATCCGAGTACGACTGAGGGAAGATCAGCGCACGTCGCCTGCCGACCTTGAAAATCTTCATATCAATTTTATGAATCGTCGCGGGCAGTTACTTTCAATTCCATTAACTTCTGTTGCGGACATACGCCGGACAACTGCAGTAACGGATATACGACGTAAGGATCAAAAACGCGTAATCACCGTTTCGGGCGACGTGGAAGGTCGTGTACAATCCGAAGTAGTAAACGAAGTAAAATCGCGCATAACTGGAATTAACATTCCTGCCGGATATAATGTTAAATTAACGGGGTCGGAGGAAGAGCAACAGAAAGCTGCGAGCTTCCTCAGCAACGCTTTCATCATTACTCTGCTTTTAGTTTTCTTGATTATGGTAACGGAATTCAATTCGCTGAAAGTACCGTTTGTAATTATGGGTTCAGTCATTCTCTCACTAATCGGCGTTCTAGTCGGATTGATTGTAACACAAACGCCTGCAAGTGTAATCATGACAGGTGTAGGCACGGTTGCGCTTGCAGGACTCGTAGTCAGGAATGGTATAATTCTTTTAGACTTCGTGAAGCACCGATACCGTAAAGGTGAAACGAAACTCGACGATGCACTGCTTGAGGCGGGACGTGTTCGTCTGCGTCCTGTTTTGCTTACAGCGGCGGCGGCAGTGCTTGCTGTTATGCCTTTGGCGACGGGTTTTGACTTCGACTGGCGTGAATTTCACTTTGTAATTGGTGCAGAAAGCGCCAGCTTCTGGAGACCGTTAGCTGTTGCGATAATATTTGGACTCACTATCTCAACATTCCTTACCTTAGTGGTTGTGCCTACTGCATATTCACTGTTGGAAGAGTGGCACGAAAAGATAAAGGGCTATTTCAAGAAAGAAGAAAAAACAACAATCTAAGAAATCTGTTTAAGTTGAGATAAAGTATGTCGGATTTGTAATCGGACTCACCAGGCTGTGGTCGGAATAGAAATCCCCTGTTTTCCGCAATGCAGCACCCATTTTTCTAATATCGTTTTTAAATTTTTCTTTTCGCACGGATAATAAGTAGGACCCTCGCTTTGCGTAGTAGTTGATATTTTTTTATTCTTTACCTCTCTGGGACAAGTCCGTAGGACTTGTATGTTTGTAGCCGTGGAAGAAAATAATGTATTTCCACTCCAGCGTCGTTATTTTGCCTGTTATGTGTAGTTATGCCCGCTTAAAATTATTTTTTCCAGACTATATGAGAATTGATTTTGTTTTTCTCGTAGACTTCCAAGACTTCAGCGAAAAACTTTTGAAGTTCTTTCTCATTCTCATTCTTCGCTAATTCATAGAGGCGGATAAACATTTTCTTTCCTGTCTCTGTTTGCTTCAGAGCTTTTTTCATAATGTTATGCTGTGAGCAAAGTGTCTGACCATTTTCGATTGTTGCCTTGCCACCAAGTTCCCTTGGCTTGATATGGTCAGCGTGTAATTCAAAACCTTCTTTCTCACCTCGACCGCAAATGACACATTTGTAACCATCTCGTTCAAAAATCATTTTCTTTTGGGAAGCTGTAAATTCTTCAAGTTCGCGATTATTGACCGCATCGGGTTCATAGCGATAAACACCTTTGGAAACCTTGATGAGATATCCTTGCTGGGAGAGTTGTCTGATTTGTCTGTCAGGGTCTCTGAAAACTTCGCCAGTTCGTTTCTTTAACTCAGAAGTTGCCCAGTCAACGATTTCCGGATGCGGAATATTTCTGTTGGGATGTTTTTGGAAATACTCCATTATTAGGTTTCTTTGGCTTATTGGTTTCTTTTTCAAAGTTGAGTGTTCCTGTTTCGTTCAAGATTCTGTTTTTTGCTAATTCACAGTAATGTTTGTCGATCTCAACGCCAATACCGATGCGATTATTGTTAGCTGACTCGATAAGAGTTGTCCCACTACCACAGAAGGGATCAAAGACAACGTCTCTAACGAAGCTAAATAATTTGATTGCACGATGGGGAAGTTCTCGGGGAAAAGGAGCAGGATGACCGACTCGTTTGCCGCTCTCACCATTGAATGTCCAGACTCCGTTAGTCCAATCCATAAACTCCTGACGTTTGATGTCAGAAACTCTACTGCCAGTTGTTTTCTTCCAGCTATCCTTGTAGAGAACGACTATGAGTTCTACAGGAGCAATGACAAACGGCGCAGATGCGGACAACCAAGAACCCCAAGCTGTGCGCCGAGAAATATTGCCCTCATTCCAAACAATTGTTGAGTGATATTTCCAGCCAACTTTTTGAGCTATCGTAGTCAGGTCGGCGCCAACACTTCGTTGACCACCTTTGTTCTTATCAAGTGGAATGTTAAGAATTAGACGTCCTTGAGGCTTTGTCCACTTATAGCAATTCCGAAACCACTTTTCAGAAAACTCCAAGTAATCTTCATATGTTAGCTCATCTTTGTGAGAGTTGTATTGTATGCCAACGTTGTATGGTGGTGAAGTAACGATCAGGTCAATAAATTCTCGGTTGAAAAGATATTCATTGAGAGTGTCGCCCTCGAAGAGAATTACATCCTTGTGCCTGAAGTATTCCTTCGCTTGGCAGAGACCGCTGTCTTTTAGAATACTTGTGGTATTGGGCGTTGAGTATTTAACTTTGGACTCCGGTTTTTTGATTGTTGTAACCGTCATTCGTTGGCTTTCTAATTTTCATCTAATATACAAAATTCCCGGATCATTAGCGGGCACAATGGCACATAACGTTTCGGCAAACAACGCATTGCTTTTGTGAACTATCAAATGACAAATTCCTCGTGAGCAAAAGCATTGAGCGAGGCTTTTTCTAACCATGACATTTCCAGCGGCGTTGTTTGCCGTGTTAGGCGAAGTGCCTCGTATATTTTTCTTATTATTGTTTTGATTTCATGTGAAGTAGAAGAGAAACAGGAGCTGCTAAAGACAAACATATCATTATTAAGACCCAAAAGATTGCTAGATCCTCCACAAAAGGAGAATCGATACCATGTATTAGAACTTCATATGCTGACATAATGATCCCGCCCACAAACGGGATAAGTGTAAGCATGAGATAAATCTTTTTGTGGGGGAGGACGTTTTCGTTGGGAAGCCAATACAGAATACCTGTACCGATTGCATATATACATATTAATATTGCGAGAAATTTGGCTTCTAGCCCAGGGATATATAGGTCAATGCCAAGAATAATTCCAAATACACCGAACGCAATTCCCCAAAGTACTAGACAAACGCCCAATATCTTTGCTATGATTTTCAAAACACGAGACCAGTTTATCATATTTACACCAATAATTTAAAAGGCATTTCGCCTAACGGCGAGCGGGAACAACGAAGCGCGACCTCCGCCGAAGGCGGAAGGGAGCGTTTGCCGTTGTTCCCGATGTTGGGCGACGTTCGCGAAGCGAAGCTTGTCGCCCAACGAGGGCGAAGCCCGCTCGCCGTTGGGCAGACGCTTATGCGCGAGCGAACGCGAGCGAATGTCTGCCCAACGTTTTGTAAGCACGCCGTTTGTTTTGCCGCTATAATTAACTCATTCCTCTTGCGGCAAAACAAATGGAATGAGCACTTTAATTTCCATATTTTCAAAATAAGTGAGCATCGTAATGCCTGCTGTTAGGCGCAGTTGTTTTGCTTGCTGAGGTCACAGTCACCATCCCTTTGGTAAGGAAATCTCAAATCTCCTTGAGTGATCAAAGATGACAAAGCCGTGAAGAGACGGTGCTTCTGTATTTAAGTAACTCTCAAGAGATTTACGAAACACTTTTTTATCTTCGTTCACACCTCTTGGCTTGATAGGATGTTCGAGGGAGTACCCGAAATGAACTTTGATACGGACTTTATGCTTGGAAGGCACAAAGATGGGGTAATCAAGTTTTATTGGATCATTTTTACCAGCCGATTGTCTCAGGATGTTCTGATCTTCAATGTTTGCCATTATTGTAAGAGATTGGCTTTCGGTGGCATTATAATCGGCATCTGTGTTGTTCTCAAGAGTGTATGAGAAAACGAGTGAGTTGTCATCTCCTTCTGTATCGAGGAAATCGTAAGCTGCGACAAGTGCACTTTTGTTCCAAGGGATCGGAGGCTTCGGGCGTGATTCAAACCAAAGATAAGCGACTAAAAAAAGTGCCGAAACAATTGCAAAGACAGCGCCGAAGGATGCAGACACTATGATCGTTTTTTTCCAGGGAAATGTTGGTTTATCATTCATTGTGATTTCTCCATATGCGAGCAGTGTGTTAGCGCAGTTTCCAAACCTTGATTGAACCGTCCTCACCCGTTGAGAAAAAAACGTTCTCTGTTGGGCTAAAACAAACAGCGCTTATATTGCCTTTGTGTTGATTCACGAGTGAAGAAAGCTCCACCTGTTTCTTGATGTCCCAGAGTCTTATGGTTTGGTCTGAACTGCCACTGACCAACAAAGAATTATCTCTGCTAAATGATACGCTTAGTACAGGTAGAAAGTGACCTTTAAGTGTTGCAATTGGCGTGTATTGGTCGGTCTCCCAAAGAACGATGTCGCCTTCGCCTAATCCTCCAGCAATCAGTTTTCCATTTGGGGAGTATTTGACACAGTGAATGCGAGATTCAAAGTCATTTGACTTTAGGAAATCTTTTTGAGGAAATGACCATATCTTGAACTGCTTGTAGCACCCGATGGCAATCATCTCGCCAGTCGGGCTTATGTCAATGTTGTTAGTTTCCACACCCACCGTAATCTGTGCTATCAGCTGAAGCGGATTTGCTGTCCATACCTTGAGCTTCTTGGCAAAATTCTCTTCCCCAATAATGAGTTTGCCATTTGGAGTGAAAACCAGAGTGTTGAGCCACTCATTCTCCTTTGATGATGTTATTTCTAGACCTGTTAGAACATCCCAGACCTTGAGGGTTCCTTTGGAGTCGCCGCTTACGAGAGTGCTTCCATCAGGGTTGAAAGCCAGAGACTGGATTGACGCTTCGTGTCCAGAAAGATGGTACAGAATTTTGTTTGTCTTTAAATTCCAGATGATAATTTCAAATGTGCCGTGCTCGCCAAAAATATCTTTACTGTCGCTACCGCTGGCAAGCCAATGGCCATCCGAGCTAATGGCAAGCGAACTGACTTTCTCCGTGTGTCCAGTTAGCGTAGTAAGAAGTATAGGCTCTTTTTTTTGAGCAAACACTACCGAGCAAAGTCCAACTAAGATTAGAAACGAGTAGAGCTTAGACTTCTTCATGTTACTATTTTCCTTTCTGTTGTGAGAGCAAAACAATTGCGCCTAACGTGGGGCGGATGAGCGAGTTCTATATTCATTGTCGTGCGTAAGCATGTGCGTTGACTTACCAAATGAACTAGCGTCGTAGTTTTTCGGTGTTATGCGATGGCACGTCTTCCTGTTATTCGATACCTTTTTTTGAACCTCTTTATGGCAGCCCTGCCAGAATATGTCCAACGATTCATTAGTCTGTCAGCAAAGCGTTTCTTTGAAAACCCTTCAACCTCCAGAGTGTCCCAAGAGTAATACCCTGCTCGGACTCCAAGAACTCGCTCCAGCAGCAAGTCATTTAGAAGCGTAATCTGCTTTTGCGCCTGTTTCGCTGAAACATCAAAAGGGGCAATGATTCGTCCTCTGAGATTGATTTTTCGTTTGCTGCGTGGCAGACCTACATAGATCGCTTTCTGCTTAAGGCTCTCAAGATTATCCACTGGAAGCTTCCTATGCAGGGAACCTCCGAACAGAAATGACCACACATCTTGACGGAAATGATGCTGTTTCCACATGTGAGAATAGATTTCACGGAGAACCTGATTCTCGACATCTGGATCAGATTGATAGTTATTCTCGTACAGAAAATCGAGCATCTGCATCTTGCCATACTCTTCCGCTGCAAGGACTGAGACGAAAAAAGCACTCGGATATGACTTTCTATGATATAGAATCTGGGAGTCCTCATGGAGTCGTAACGCGTTTTGGAATGCCAGCCACACTAACCGAAATAGTTTAGCTTCATTCATTTTGTTCACCGGTCCTGTCGTTTAAGAATACGTGCTATCGCATAACTACTGTAAGTACGCATTGCGTTTTTATATAAACTTGAGTTAATATATATTATTTTTGAGTTTCAGTCAAGTGTTTTATAAAATTTTTTTCTTGACTTATGGTTAATAACTGAAGTTACGCAGAACAGTCATTCTGAATCCGCCAAAGGCGGATGAAGAATCTTAAACCTCAATTTTGAGCTGTTTTTAGATGTTTCGCTTCGCTCAACATGACAAAAAGTCGATTCTGCGTAACTTCAGTTAATAACATATTATATTGAAATACAGTTTTACAACACCGCAGTTTACCTGTGTGGCATGCAGACAGGTCCGCCTCCCAGCTATATTCATTCAATAAAAACGTCTAAAATGACTAAAAAACGAAGATATTTACTTTCCCATTTAGTTCAGGGGCTTTTCTCTTCTGTCTCGGAACTTTCCCGAAACAGTTTTACCCCTTCCCAAACTCTTCTTTCCAAATCCCAAAATGGTTATTCCAAACCCCGATACCTTTTTTCCCCTTCCTTCATCTCTCCTCGGATTACGATGTGTGTCTGTTTCAAACCCACGTCCCCTCGCGGGATGTCTCTCATATACGGTTTATTTATCTTTACAGTCATAGGAATCCCGCAACACTTTTTAACCTACCGACAAACATTTTAA
This sequence comes from Bacteroidota bacterium, assembly GCA_030682385.1. Classification (GTDB taxonomy): domain Bacteria; phylum Bacteroidota; class Ignavibacteria; order UBA10030; family BY39; genus JASEGV01. Next base: position 20,124 of record JAUXOG010000090.1, on the reverse strand, counting down.
ACCTTCAACATGGGGTTACAGATTTTGGAAAAGTTATTTCGGGATATTGTATAAGCAATTCGGGATTTGATACAGGGAGTTTTTGTAAATACTTCGACACAAATAACTCCGCCATAGGCGGATCCGCCTTTGGCGGAAAACAAAAACAAAAACAATAGGAGGATATTATGCCTAACAAGGATTACTTTCCGAAAACGGACGAACGCTTTCTAGTTTGGTTCGATAATTTTATCGACAAAGCTCAGGTTCATGCCGCAACAATCGGTTTAACGCCAGCCGATATTTCACAATTTCAAACTGATCTTACCGATGCCACAAAGCAAATTACAGACGTAGAAAACAGTAGAACCACCACGCAGGCATTGGTTAAACAGAAAAACAATTTTTTCGATCAGATGGAAAAACGTATTCGCGATAAAGTTGTAATACTTAAACGCCAGCCGGGTTATACTAAATCGATTGGTGAAGACCTGGGTGTGGTTCCTGTAGAAGTAGGTTTTGGAAAAGGTTTACCACTCGAAAACATGAAGCCAACCTTTACACCTACCATAATGCCCGACAGGGTTAGACTCGATTGGATAAAATCGGAATTCGACGGGGTTGTAATACAAAGCAAGCGTGGTAACGAAACTAATTTTTCGTTATTAGGAAAAGATAACGTATCGCCTTATGAAGATAAGCGGGCAAGCGTTAATCCCGATACACCCGAGACGCGCATATATCGTATGCGATATCTAATAAAAGATAATGAAGTCGGGCAATGGTCAGATGAATCAAGGATTATCTGTTTGATTTAATTTCTTAAAAAAAATCGGATTATAAGATTCTTATTTCTTAGGACACCACGTGGAGAGAAATCGATTCGATGACTATCGTCAATCTTTCTTCCACTCATAAACCTCGTAACCATCCACGACTTCGGTAGTAGGACGGAAACCATCGCGAGTTGCAAGCGGCTCGATCGATGGCTTAGCTATCCAAATTGAATTCGGCTTCGCATGCTTTTGGAAATGCCCTGCAATATCAATTACCCGGTCGGCAATTTCTTCAAGTGGTAAGCTTTCGTCGTAATAAACAAATCCCGAATTCACACCACCCCGCACAACAAAATCGCGCCTCATACTTTTTATATTTCTATTGAACGCATCAAGTCCGATAATTACATGCCTCCCGGCAGTAACAGCTTGATCGACACGTTCAAAGCACGACATAACTCCATCGGGCGTCCAGGTAGTTTTCAAAACATCATTTGAAAGTAACACGCCATCAACAAAACGTTTAAATTCTCTGAAATCATGTTCAACAAAAGCTTTCTCCTCACCCTCTTTCATCTTTGTAGATTCAACTACATCAATCGAGAGGAAAGCTAAATCCCTCCCCATCGCATCCAATTTTTTCTTTGTTTCTATAAACTGTTTTAATATTTCTTCCCTGTCTTTAGGTTTTGCATTTTCTAAATCATTCAAAGTTTGGTCTAATTTACTTGTAATTGCAGACCCTTTTTTAATATGCTGCTGCGATTTCCAAAAATTATATTTTCTTTTGAAGTGTATAAAATAAACTTTTTCACCCAACTTCTCTGAAAAACTTCTGGATGAGCTTTTAAGAATTAACGCGCCGATAATGATCATCCAAATTCCCACCTCGTGCCCCTTTATTTTTGTTGGAATTTGCTGACGCAACAGAGTGGTTGCAGTGTCAGCAGACTTTGCGATAAACTGGAACATCGGATATTGCTTTGCTCCGTCAATATATGGAATAACAACGGCTGCGATTGAAAGTATAATTATGAAAGTAACTATGTATGAAAGTATTTTAAAAAAATGTGACCCTATCATCAAAATGATTTCTGTAATACCATATTTTAATTTAATTCCGCTTATAGTATAATCGAGTTGTTCGGTTGCTATAGCTTTAGTCTTCGACATTTTGCTGCCTTTCAAGGTTTCATTAAAATTTCAAGATGTTTTTGAACACTTTTACTCAATGCGTTTAAATTGTATCCTCCCTCTAAAATGGAAACTATTTTTTTGTCGGAATATTTCGCAGCAGCTTCCGATAAAATTTCAGTAAATATGCCGAATGAATTTTCCGTCAGATTGATATTTGCGAGAGGATCATCCAGATGAGCATCAAATCCTGCCGATATCAGAATCAGTTCGGGCCGGTAGGTATTCAGTACAGGAACGATTTCGTTTTTGAATGTTTGCAAGTAATCGGCTTCGCTGCTTCCGGCTTTCATCGGACAGTTAAGAGTAAAACCTTCGCCTTTGCCGCTACCTCTTTCGGATCTCGCACCTGTTCCGGGATAAAAAGGATATTGATGTGTACTGATATAAAAAACAGAGGGGTCGTTGTAAAATATTTCCTGCGTGCCGTTTCCGTGATGAACATCCCAATCGATTATTGCAACATTTCGAACGTTAAATTTATTCTGAGCATAGCGTGCTGCAATTGCAACGTTGTTAAAGAGGCAAAACCCCATCGGAGTATTTGTTTCGGCATGGTGACCCGGCGGTCGGATGGCGCAAAAAGCATTTGTTAAAACACCGCTGCACACAGCATCGACTGCTGCGATAACTCCGCCGGCGGCAAGAAGAGCAACGTCGTACGAGTTTGAGGAAACAGTCGTATCTCCCTGATCAAGAAATCCAGTACCCGACTCACCTATTTGATCACACCTGTCTTTTACGAATTTTATATGCTGAGAAGAATGCACAAGCCGAATTGTTTCTGTAGGTGCAGAATCGATGAAGAGATGTTGAAGATTATTCCACAAGCCGGTGGTTTGTAAATGCGATACAATCGCTTTTAATCTTTCAGGTTTTTCAGGGTGACCGATACCTGTGTGGTGTAGTAAAAATTGATCGTGATAAACAAAACCGGTTTTCGACTTCGTTGGCAAACTGGTTACTCCTTCTCGTCTGTTTCGATTTCCTTCCAACGTTTTGCAAACTCAGTAAGCCGTTCATCTACTAAATGATGAATTGTTCCTTTCGGATATTCTCCGCTTTTTAATTTTTTACCCCCCGGAATCCCTGTTAATAATTCAATTCCTTCATCAATTGTTTTGATAGCATAAACGTGGAACTTTCCCTTCTTAATTTCATCAATCACATCGTGCATCAGCATCAGGTCGGCAATATTTTGAAAAGGTATTAACACACCTTGCTTACCAGACAGCCCGCGAGCTTTGCAAATGTCGAAGAAGCCTTCGATTTTTTCATTAATCCCGCCTATCGGTTGGATTTCGCCGCGTTGATTTACAGAACCGGTTACAGCGATGTCTTGTCGTAACGGGATTCCGGCTAAACTCGAAAGAATTGCATAAATTTCAGCCGATGAAGCACTATCGCCATCCACGCCGCCGTACGATTGCTCGAAAGCTACGCTTGCACTCATTACAAGTGGTTTGTTTTGAGCATAATTACTGCGTAAGTAACCACTCAAAATATACACGCCTTTGTTGTGCGTAGGTCCGCTCAGTTCGGCTTCTCTCTCGATGTTGATTACGCCTGCCTTACCCATTGCAGTAGTAACAGTTATGCGCGATGGTTTTCCAAAAGAGTATTCTCCAAAATCATAAACCGATAATCCGTTTACTTGTCCGACAACTGAACCTTTGCTGTCAATTAAAATAGTTCCGTCGAGGATCATTTCCTGAATTTTTTCCTCGATCATTTTTAAACGGAAAGCTTTTTCGTCTAATGCTTTGCGAACGTGTTTGACTGTAATCATTACAGCTTTATCTTTCATCGCCCAGTAATTCGATTCACGCAAGACATTGGCAACTAAATTAAATCTGGTGGAAAGTTTCTTCTGTCTCCCTGCTAACCTCACACCATATTCGATTACTTCGCAAATCGCAGATTTATCGAACGATTTGAGTTTTTCTTCATCGCTAATCATCTTAATGAAATTCAAATAATTGTTGATGGAAGAATTGTTCTTTTCCATCACGACATCAAAATCGGCACGAACTTTAAATACTTTCTTGAAATCATCATCTGCATCATACAATATGCTATAAATGTAGGCATCGCCTATCATCACTACCTTAACATCTAATTTGATTGGCTGCGGCTTTAATGCAGATGAAGCGCCGAACACACCGGTTTCAACAGATTGGATTTCCAAATGCTGATTACGCAGCGTCCGTTTCAGAGTTTGCCAAACACCAGGTTCGATTAGAGTATCGAGAGCGTTTAAAATTAAGTAACCTCCGTTTGCTTTTAATAACGAACCAGCTTTAATCATCGTAAAATTTGAACGCCACACACCGTTTTTATCCACTTCACGCTCGATTGTTCCGAATATATTTTTATACCGAGGATTTGTTTCTATTATTATCGGTGCTCCTTCAGTCTTAGAATTATCAACAAACACATTTACTTTGAATTCGATGAACTCGTCTTCTTCAGATGGCGATTGTTCACCCGGCATAACCGGCTGAGATGGAGGACGCGGATTGAAACGATTTAAATTCGATAGTATATTCTCTTCAAGATTTTCCATAAAACCGAATAATTTTTCGCAGGAAAATTTTTTACAAATCAGATCGACGTGTTCCCGAACAATCGGTAAAACCGATTTGACGCCTAAATCATCTATCGATTCGTTAAGTTTGCGTTCGATGTTCCGCATTTCGCGCATGATAATTTCCATTTGCGATTCAAGATTACGGCGTCCCTGATATAGTTCCTCTACACGTTCACGTGTAATTTCGCCTTGCTGTATCATCGTATCAATTTGTTCGAAATTGACCGGTGCATCGTTGATAACAGGTACAACATCGGGTCTCACAGTAGTCCCAACCTGAACCTGAACAACTTCGAATCCTTTTGCCCTAACTTTTTTTTCGAATTCTTTCAGGACAGTCCGTTGCCGGCTCTGAAAGTGTTCTAAAATTCTCTTCCGTTCCTCCTGAAAACGTTTGCTCTCGAACACCGCGGGTATATCTCTTAACAAGTCATCGAGAAAATCAGTCATCTCTTTTTTAAAAGCACTCCCTTCGCCGGCTTTTATCTGTACCAGAATCGGTTGGTCAGGATTATCGAAATTATGAACGTAACAGAAATCGGAAAGATCTGTTTTCTTATCTTCAAATTCTTTTAAAAGTCGTTTGATTGTGGTGGTTCTCCCTGTCCCTGAGAATCCGGCAACAAAAACGTTATAACCGAAATGCTTCATCTCCAGCCCTAAACGCAGCGCCCTCAACGCACGTTCTTGTCCGATAATTTCCTTCGATGGTTTTATATCATCGAATGATTTGATTTTTAATTTACTTGGATCAAACCGCCAGCGTAATTTACTGACCGGGACTTCGATTTTCTTTTGAATATTTTTCATAATAGAATACTAATGCATGTAGAATTAATACATCTCTTTCCTCTCCAAACAATTTAATTTATTTCATGTATTTTCCAAACTTCATTCCTAATATTTCATATAAGTAAGTTGCTGATACAATATCTTTCGACTCGACATCGATTTTAATTAAGTTAACCTGACGTCCATTACATAACTCACCACCTCTTCTCGCGTGAATAAAAATAAATCTACTATCTGGTGATATAATTATTTGTTTAGTGTCAATAACTTTTGTAACTCCGGGAAAATCTCTCCCCCATTTTATAAATGTTTCCATCTCACGCGAAGAAACATTATACCTCAGTATTTCTCTTATCCCCCAATAATCATCAGTATAAGGCCATGGGTCACTTATATAAGCAAATCTACCGTCAGGACTGACCTCAATTTGTGCATTGCGTCCACATGGATATTTGGCAACTAATGAGTCGTTTTCTAAATCATAGGTATAGAACGTCCCTTGATAGCAGCAAGGGCGGCCACTTGTCCATACACTAATAAAGATATACCTACCATCCGGTGAAATATTTAAATCCCTCATGCGGTAAAGGCTATACCATGAAGTATCAATTGTAATTATTTTTTCAACTTTAAAGGAATCGATATTGTAAACAATTATATCTGTAAAAGGCTCATAACTTGAAAAACCGTATAATTTATTTACGGTCGGGGATGCTCTTAGCTTCTGCATTTTAATTGTGTCAGTATGAATCAATGAAAAAGTTTGTCTATCAACAAAATCAATTCCGCCTGATGTTTTTGTATGAATTATGTATTGTTTATCCTTATCCATTACGAAATGATAGCCAGCAGGTCTTTCTCTACTCTTTAAAATTTGATTAGAGAAAGCATCTACAGCATACAAACTATCATAATCAGGATTCCCAAAACCTAAAATTGTGTACCATATTGAGTCCCCCGGTGAAAACTCAATTGGTGTAATCGGAAGAACCATCATCGATAGATAATTAGGAATAGAGATGCTGTCGACAGCCTCGAATGTGTTAGGATTTATCAGCTTTAGACCAGCTGGCTGGGATGTAAAAGTAAAAAGCGACAAGTCGTTAGAGAGCGGTTCGGGTTGTATACATGTATGAAATTTCCATAGATCCGACCATTTGCCCCAGACATTGTCGGAATACCCTCTTACTCGCCAATAGTAATTACTTGCATATTCAAGGTTACACAAACTTCTATAGGTATCTGATAATACAGAATCTTCAAGAATTAAATAGTTAAACATTGAATCTGCAGCAACCTGGATATGATAAAAATTAGCATATATCAAACTTTGCCATTTAAAACTTATTGCCCTGGGTTGATTACTTGAATTGTTTGTAGGCGAAATTAACTTTGGACGCAGAGTAAATATTATTGTCCCCGGCGAACTGCACTTAACCCAGTATCCTTCACCAGGTTTAACGGTATCGGCAATTTCATAACCTACAGATGGGTTGTATTTATAATAATGCGATAAAATAATTCCTTCAGGATGTGTCGTGATTAAATGTTTGGGAATTATTTTATGTACAGAACCAATCATATTCCATCCTGCATTCACCTTAACGGTATCATAAATATTTCCACCTCCGTCTATAGATATTGAATCAACCGCCGGAAATTTTAACCAATATCCTAAACCACCAACTATCGTATCACATATCATATATCGGTTATCATAATTATAGGCTTTCGAAATGGCTGTAGGAAAATTTTCTGCTACCTTGTATGATGAATCATAAGGGATTGAGATTAAATTCCAACCAGGTTTTACAATTATTTTAATACCAGAAAATGATACATTTGATAAAAAGTGAAAGAGTGATAAAATTATTATTACGAAAATTTTATGTTTAAACATTTTACACCTCCTATTCATCTTAATAAAAGCATCTTATTTATGGACACAAAATTGCCAGCATATAAACGATAAAAATAAACACCGCTCGGTAATCCACCATTGGCAGATGCACCAAAGTTTATTTCTTTATAGCCAGCATCCTGAATTTCATTGACTAATGTTGCTATTTCCTTACCTAAAGTATTATAAACTTTTAAAGTAACATAGCAGACTTCTGGAATATTGTACTTAATTATAGTGGATGGATTAAAGGGATTAGGGTAGTTAGTCCCGAGAGAAAAATATTTTGGTTTAGTTGAATCGTTTACTACAATTTTTAACTCACCCTCTCTTTCGTACAATCCATGATATTGAACATTTACAGTGTTTGACGGAAATGTTTCGATACCATAATCAGCAGTTATATAATATTTAGCTGTATCAGTGCCGGCCGGTCCTTGGTATGAGGACATTATAATTACTTCTTGATCGACATAAAAAGTTGTGTCTTTTCCTACTGTAGCTAATAAAGAAAAATTTTGTTTATTAATTTGTTGGATTTAAAAAAATAAATATAATGATCACTATAAAAATTTTGTTTATCATACTTCTTCCATATTTTGTTTTTATATATGTTTTTTAAAACAAACATTCAAAATAATCTATAACTGATTGTATTATATTATTATTTAAAATTAAATGCAAATCCCATAAAAATGAATTATAATACGAAATATTTACCACTGAGCCATACTTCAATCTTCCTACAATTCATAAATCTCAATCAATTATTTTTAGTATTCTTTCCTATTTATATACATATTAAGGAGTAAGCCAACCATCAACATTGAAGAAAGGAGAAACGAGCCGCCGTAACTCAAAAGAGGAAGCGGAACTCCGATAACCGGCATTATTCCCATTACCATTCCAATGTTAATTAAAATATGAGCCGAAAAAATTGACACGACACCCATTGTAACCAAGCTTGCAAATCTGCTCTTAGCTGTCGAAGCAACGTTAATGCTTCTGAAGAGAATATAAGCAAAGAGAATTAAAATTAAAATTGAACCTACAAAACCAAACTCCTCTGCCGGAACGCAGTATATGAAATCAGTCCATTGAGCCGGTATAAAATTCAACTGCGTTTGACTCCCTTCCAAAAATCCTTTCCCAAAAACACCCCCCGAACCTATAGCCACTTTCGACTGAATCACGTTGTAACCTGATCCTAATGGATCGGCTTCGGGATTTAAAAACGTATCGATTCGCTTTTGCTGGTAAGGAGCTAACTTGCCATATATAAATTGCACCGAAACACCAACTAACACAGTTATCGAAAATATAATAGCAGAAATTAATTTATTTTCTTTCAACACAAAGAAAGTAATTAGAAGCGTTCCAAGAACGATCAAGAAAGGAGTTATTCCAAACAACGCAGCAACTGCCGCTGCTGCGGGTGAAATTATTATGAGCATTAAAGTCAACGATGCACCCGCCCAATACAAAACCGGAATAAGCATTAAAACATAAATAATAGCAGTGCCCACATCCGGTTGACGTATGATAAGTGCAATAGGTATTAAAACTATTGAAACGGCGACTAATAGGTTTTTAAATCGGGATAAATTTATTTTTTTATCCGAAAGATAAGTAGCAAGCGCCAGCACACAAGTTACTTTTACAAACTCGGAAGGTTGGAGTCCGAATGACCCGAATCCAAACCAGCTTTTAGAACCCGCAACAGTTTTTCCAAAAATCAGTACACCGATTAACAATAGAATCGAAAATATATACAACGGATATGAGATCAATTGCAGTGTACGGAAAGGAATGAACATAACAATCAGCATAGCAACCAAGCCAATACCCGCCCAGATTAGCTGTCTGTTAAAAAAATCGGAGGCACCTGCATCATAAGTTGCTGAATAGATTGAACCAAGTCCGATGAGAACTAATAGCAGAGTAGAAATCAGAATTCCAAGATTAATATTTTCAGAAAACCAGTTTTGCATAATCAGTCGCGAATTTGTTCCGCTTCAGTTTTGGTTAAAATAATTTTAGGTTGATTCAGTTTATTTCGTATAATTTCGCCGTATAAAAACTGCTCGATACAAAGTCCGGCGATTGGTGCAGCGAATACGCCGCCATATCCGACATTTTCGACTAAAACGCAAATAGCGATTTTCGGATTCTCGTATGGTGCAAAGCCGATAAACCATGCGTGGTCTTTGCCGTGTGGGTTTTGAGCAGTTCCGGTTTTTCCGGCTACATTTATCCCGGGAACACGGGCTGCAGCTCCGGTTCCCCCAGCGACATTCACAGCACGGTATAATCCCTCACGAACTGCATTCCAGACTTCATTTTTTAAATTTATTTGCCGCATTACGGGTTCAACTTTAATAATTTTTTTACTTTCTTTTTCTTTAATTTTATCGACTACGTGCGGCTTATAATATTTACCTTCGTTTGCAAGTGCCATTGCATAAGCCGCTAATTGAAGCGGCGACACGCCAAGTTCACCTTGTCCAATTCCTAAACTAACCAAATATCCTTGTGTCCACCTACCCTTGCCGTAACGTCGGTTGTAATATTCTTCGGATGGAAGAAGTCCGGAATTTTCCTCGAGTATATCAATCCCTGTTGGCGCACCAAAACCAAATTGTTTTCCATATTTCGTCCAGGTTGGCAATCCCGTTTTTAACATCAGTTGGTAAAAGAATACATTGCACGAACGTTGAATTGCTTCGACAACATTGGTTGACCCGTGAACGTGCATATCCTTAAAAACTTTATTACCAAAAGTAAAACTACCGCGGCAGTTTACTCTCCAGTTTTCGTCGATGATCCCTTCTTGCAGGGCTGCTAACGCTAATAACATTTTAAAAGTTGAACCGGGCGGATATTTGGTCAAAGTAGCTCTGTTGAAAAGTGGTTTGGCTGGGTCTGTATTCAACTGCTGCCACACGCTAAACGGCGTTACACCGCTAAGCAATTCGGGGTTAAAATCCGGCTTGCTGACTAATGCAATAATTCCACCGTCGGTTGGATCGATTGCAACAACCGCACCTCTCTTATCTGAGAGCAGCGATTCGGCTAATGCCTGAACTTTTATATCGAGGGTTAATTCAAGATCATCTCCTTCAACGGGTTGGATATCACTTTTACCATCGTTAAAGTTGCCAATAATTTTACCTTCAGCATCGACAGTAATTAATTCAAATCCTTTTTTACCGCGTAAATATTTTTCGTAACCGGCTTCAAGTCCCGATGCGCCAATTATATCCCCCTGCCGATAGAAATCTCCTAATTTTTGTAATTGAGATTCTGTTATTTCTTTTATATATCCGACCAAATGCGAACCGTGAGCTTTTGTAGGATAATACCGTTTTGGTTCGAATTGGTATTCGATACCTTTGAGCTGTCCGCTATATTCCTCGACGAACGAAAGAGTTTGGAAATCAACATCGCGTTTAATTTTTACGGGGGAAAATCGATTATATTTTTTTCCCTTTTCTATCCGTTCAAGAACTTCTTCCTTTTCCATTTTTAATATTTCAGTTAGAAGTTCGAGATTCTTATTCTCAAATTCGACCGGTGTAACGGTAACATTATAAGCAGGACGGTTATCTACTACCAAAATTCCATTTCTGTCGTACATATAACCTCTTAAAGGAGCGACAGCCACATTGCGGATAGCGTTTTCAGCCGACATTTTACCGTATTTTTCGCTATATAAAAATTGCAACTGAATTAGTCGTACAAAAAAAACAATAAATACAATTCCAAGTATTACATAAAATACATTTTTCCGTGAATGATATGTAAAATTATCAGTCATCTTATAAACGAATATTTTCTCATAAATATAAACACTGGCAGCAAACTAATAGTTGTCGTGTAAAGAGCTGTAATTCCACCAATCATAACAATCGACCTGAAGGTATTTATTTCGCTTCCTTGAAGATATATCAGATAATAAAATAAATTATGTATCAATGAAGTAAGTAAAACAATCAACAAGAAACGATAAGTGCTAAGTGTAATTTCTGTTTTATTCTCATTAAAGAAATAACCCGCCATAAATCCGCTTACTGATTTACTGAGTGAGGAAAGACCGATAACACCACCGGTTGCTAAATCGTAAAGAAGCCCGATTGCAAATCCGAACAGAGTGCTTTCAATCTGCCCGTATCGGATAGCAATTAGCACAATCCAAATAAGTAAGAAGTCGGGAGAGATTCCTCTGATTGAAATTATATTAGCAACCGTAGTTTGAAGAACAATAAAAATGATTGAGATGAAAATAAATTTAATATATCTGCTCATTATTTTTTTCGTTCCATAAATTTACTTTCTAAGTTTACCCGTTGAGTATCAACAGTCGAGGTAATCACAAAAACCTGTTCGAGGCGTGTAAAGTCAACGCTCGGTTCTATTAAAATATCTTTAAACAAAGTAACCGGATTTTCATCAACCGAAATTACAACACCTACTTTGATATCAGGTGGGAATATTTTGCTATACTCAGATGTAATTGCAGCATCGCCGACTTTCACATCCTGCTTTTTTGAAACGTTTTTTATCATCAACCTATCACTACCATCCCAACCTAAAATCCCATCTACCCGGCTCCGCTGAATTTTTACACTAGTGCGGAAATCTTTATTCAATAAAAGTTGGGCGATAGAATAATTGGAACTAACTGCTACTATTCTTCCGGCAATACCTTGTTCAGAAACAACTGGCATATCTACATTTACGCCATTATTCCTACCAACATTTAAAGTTATTGTATTCCGTTGCAAATGAAGGGTTTTCCCGATGACGTCGGCTGCGACAAATTTGTATTTAATTTTTTCTTTAAGACCTAACAATTCACGCAGACGGGTGTTCTCTAATTTTGCTTCACGGAGCCGGCTAACTTCGTCGAGAAGTGTAACATTTAATTTACGGAGTACTTCGTTTTCCCTTTGTAACTCAAATATATTCGGAACCATCGCCAATGTATTTTGAATTATTCCTATCGTGGCAACTGTGTAGGATCGAATAGCTTTTAATTGTGGATTATCGTTTAAGGTGAGTAAAATTATAGAGAACAAAACAAGAAGTGTAAGAATAAAATATTCTTTAAATTCTATTAGTAATGTTAAAATTCTTTGCATTAAAATTTATATTGACGATTAGAATGAGTTCCGTTAATACCTCCGTTGTTTGATTAAAACTCTTGAGTAGTGGTTAAGATTTTCTAACACTTTACCCGTTCCCCGAACGACAGCAGTCAGCGGGTCTTCGCAAACGTGAACCGGTAAACTTGTTTCAAGGCGTATTCTTTCGTCAAGCCCTTTTAACAATGCACCACCGCCCGACAGCATTATACCACGATCTAAAATATCGGCAGCGAGTTCCGGCTGAGTCCGTTCGAGAGTTAATTTAACCGCATCTACAATTTGCTGAACAGCTTCGTTCAATGCTTCACGTATTTCAACCGACGAACCATCCGTAGTTTTAGGAATACCGTTGACAAGGTCGCGACCTTTAACTTGAATTGTAATTTCTTCTTCCAACGGCATAGCAGAACCTACTTCGCACTTTATTGCTTCGGCTGTTCGCTCACCGATAAGAATATTATGGTTCTTTTTAAAAAATTGAATTATTGCATTGTTCATTTCATCACCTGCGATGCGAACTGATTCTTCGTTCACAATTCCTGAAAGTGCTATAACAGCAATTTCAGTAGTTCCACCTCCGATATCAACGATCATATTCCCAACAGGGGCATCGACATCAAGACCGACACCGATAGCAGCAGCCATTGGTTCGGCGAGCAGGTGAACTTCTTTGGCTCCCGCGTGTTCGGCAGAATCTCGAACGGCGCGTTTTTCAACTTCGGTAACTCCGCTTGGAACGCAAATAACAATCCGCCTGCTTGGCAGCCAACTCGAATGAATTTTTTTTATGAATTCACGAAGCATTCCTTCGGCAATTTCAAAGTCGGCAATTACACCGTCTCTCATAGGTCTGATAGTTCGGATATCACGGTGGGTTCTTCCTAACATCTCACGTGCCTCGTTGCCTATTGCAACAATCTTTTTTGTGTTTCTATCGAAGGCAACTATCGAAGGCTCGTTTAATACGACACCTTTACCTTTCATAAATATTAAAGTATTTGCAGTTCCTAAATCAATTGCGAGATCGGCAGAGAAAAACGAAAATATTCCCATTGTTGTATTTATTTAAAATTTTTAGTTAGTGTTAATTAATGTTTAAAATGACGAATGCCGGTGAATACCATTGTCATATTTTTATCATTAGCGATCTTAATCACTTCGGCATCGCGTATTGAACCACCGGGTTGTATCACCGCTGTAACACCGGCTTTGAATGCTTCCTTGACGCTGTCCGGAAAAGGGAAAAAACCATCCGATGCCATAGCAGTTCCTTTTGTTTCTAATTTTGCTTTTTTAGATTTCAGTATAGCGAATTTTGTGGAATCGACACGCGACATCTGTCCGGCGCCAACACCGATTGTCCTGTCTGAAGTCGAAATTACGATGGCATTCGATTTTAAATGTTTAACGACACGCCAGCCATAAAGCATTGCATCATATTCCGCATCAGTCGGTTGACGATTTGTTACGACTTTGAATCGATCTTTGTTCAGTTTTTCTTTATCGAATTCCTGAACCAATAAACCGCCTGCAATTTTTTTTATATTCAATTCTTCATCAATCGATTTGATATACCTTATTAAACGTCTGTCTTTTTTTCTTCGCATAAACTCCAATACTTCAGGATCGAAAGCGGGGGCGATTATTACTTCAGTAAAAAGATCGTTTACTAAACTCGCTGTTTTATAATCGAGAGTTCTGTTGAATGCAATCACACCGCCAAACGCAGCTTTTGGATCAGTAGCGAGCGCTTTGTTATAAGCTTCTGCGAGCTGATCGTCGGAACCAACGCCGCAAGGATTAGTATGCTTAATGATTGCAGCAGTCGGTTTTTCGAACTCATCAACCAATTCCATCGCGGCTTCAATATCAACGATGTTGTTGAATGACAACTCTTTGCCGTGAATTTTTTCGAAGTAGTTATAGAAATCACCGTAGAGCGCGGCTGCCTGGTGCGGATTTTCCCCGTAACGGAGTTCGCTTACTTTTCTTAAAACAATCGAAAATGTTTCAGGCATTATCGATTTGTTTTCGCTGTGAGCAGCATAATATTTTGCAATCAGGGCATCGTAGCGTGCTGTATGCTGAAATACTTCCTGTGCTAATTCCAACCGTGTCGGCAAACTTATGCAGCCGTTATATTTCTCCATTTCTTCAAGAATACTATGATACCGGCTCGGATTAACGACGGCAGTTTTGAATTTAAAATTCTTTGCAGCGGCACGCAGCATCGTCGGTCCGCCAACATCGATCTGCTCGATAGCTTCGGGAAATGTGATATTCGGTTGCGCCACTGTTTTTTCGAAGGGGTATAAATTTACAACTATCAAATCTATCGGCTGAATGTTCAATTCAGTCAATTCTTTTTGGTGCACCGGGTTATCGGAAACTTCCAACAGTGCGGCATGAATTTTAGGATTCAACGTTTTTACTCTGCCATCCAGAATTTCAGGGAAGCCCGTAATTCCGGAAACCGATTTAGCTGGAATACCTTCTGCTTGCAAAACCTTCAACGTCCCGCCAGTCGAAATTATCTCGACGTTCCATTTCAATAATCTTCTTGCAAAGTCGGTAATACCGGTTTTTTCTGATACACTAATCAGCACACGGTTTATTCGCACTAAATCTTTTATTTCAAAATCATCCATCATTATTTTGAATTTTTATTTTTCCATTTGTAATTTCAACTTTACCTTCGGCAAACAACCTGACTGCTTGAGGTAATATTCTATGTTCAATCTCCAACACTTTAGCAGCGAGCGTTTCGGATGTTTCGTTTTCATCCAAAGCAATTCTTTCCTGCAATACAATCGAACCATGATCATATATTCCGTCCACAATGTGAACAGTTGCTCCGGAAAATTTTGCGCCGCTTGCAATTACTGCATCGTGAACAAACCTGCCATACATCCCTTTACCGCCGAACTGTGGAAGCAATGCGGGATGGATATTAATAATTCTTTTTTGAAACCTCTCGATGATTGAAACATCAAGAAGTTTCATATAACCTGTAAGAACAATAAAATTTACTTCATACATCGAAAGAACATTCAGTATGGTGTTGTTAAATTCGGCATCGGTCCGAAATTGCTTTCGCGAAATGTGATGAGCAGGAATATTTTTGCTTCTTGCAATCGTCAACACACCGGCATCCGAATTATTGCTTATCACGCAAACAACTCCAGCGTTCCTGATTAAACCGGTTTCAATAGATTCGAGCAACGCTTGAAAATTCGAACCTCTGCCGGATGCCAACACCGCTATTTTAAGTTTGTCTGCCAAATTGACAAATTCAATTTTCTGATACAAATTTAACGATAATTTAACGAATAATCAAAAAAACAAATAATAAGAAAAATTAATCGATAACTGCATTCTCTAAGAATGAGATTTCGTTCTTTTTAGTATCTAATTTCACATTAATTCCATACGGAATAGTAATCGAATTCCTAATGTGTCCAAATTTAAAATCCATCATTATTGGAATCTTTTTAAGAACCGATTTAAATATTTCTTCTAATTTTAATGAAGGTTTATCTTTCTCAGGAAGGCAAGTCGAAAAATCACCTGATATTACTCCTGAAAGATTATTTAATAAGCCCGCTAATTTTAGTTGATGCAACATTCTATCGATTCGGTAGGGACGTTCTTCGATATCTTCCAAAGTTAAAATTGAATTTTTAAATGATGGAAGATATGATGTACCTGCTAATGCCGTAATAACTGAAAGATTACCACCTAAAATTTTGCCGGTAACTTTTCCGTGCGTCAAAACCTTTAGTGTTTGATTTTTAAACAAATTAATAACACCCACAGGAATTGGAGAAGTTAAACATTTCCAAAAATGTTCTTCAGAATCTATGGATAATTTTTCTGATAAATCGGGAATCACCATCGGTCCTGCGAAAGTGACCAACCCTGTTTTTTTAAAAATTGCAAGTTGCAACGCCGTAATGTCGCTGTAGCCGACAAATATTTTAGGATTTCGTTTGATGATGTCATAATCTATTAGATCAAGAATACGGTGCGAACCATAACCGCCGCGAGTACAAAAAATAGCTTTGATTTTTTTATCATTTAAGAAATTATTTATATCACTTGCGCGACTTTTATCTGTGCCAGCCAAGTATCCCATTTTATCATTAATATGTTTTCCAATTACGACTTTATAACCAAGTTGTTCAAAATATCTTATTCCATTAGTAAGTTTATCATTTGAACTATGAGGACTTGCCGGTGCAACGATACCGATAGTATCCCCCTTTTTGAGAGCTTTAGGTTTTAAAATAGTCATAATTAATTTTATTCAAACATAAAAATAATTTGATGTAAAATCAAAGTTTTGCAGATTCCCTTTCTTTTTACTAAATTGAATCAAATAATTTATCAGTATTTATGAAACAAACAAATGGAGGAACAAATGTTATTTATATTCTTTATTATCGTAGTTATTGTAGCTTTTATTACTTGGAAAAACGCGAGCCGAAAATTTAAAACTGAAGGTAACAAAGTTTACCAAGGCAGTGCGGGAATCGCACAAATAGTAACGGTGGTAGCGTTTATTCTGTCAATTACACAAATATTTACTGTTATCCCAGCGGGTAATGTCGGTGTTGTTGATTTCTTGGGAAATGTATCAGAAAACACGCTAAAAGCGGGTGTAAATTTTGTAAATCCGCTTGCACGTGTAATCAAAATGTCAATCAAAACTCAAGAGATAAAAGAAAGGATGGAGGTTCCATCGAAGGAGGGTTTAGCGGTCGGTTTAGAAATTAGTGCACTTTTCCATTTAAACCCTGATAAAGCTGCTGAGGTTTATAAGACAGTCGGTGAAAATTACGTTGGAATTATATTAGAACCACAATTTCGTTCTGTAACCCGCGGAGTTACGGCTGGCTATGAAGCAAAGGCTCTTTATACATCAGAGCGCGAAATTCTTGGACAACAGATCACTGCAGGATTACAAAATTTAGTAGCCCCACGAGGAATCACAATTGAGGTAACTCCGTTAAGGCAAGTTGTACTTCCCGCTGGTTTAACTGCGGCTATCGAGGAAAAACTCCGCGCCGAACAAGAAAGTCAACGCATGCAGTGGGTGTTAACTAAAGAAAAACAGGAAGCCGACCGAAAAGCTATTGAAGCTCAAGGTATTTCAAACTTCCAAAAAATTGTTGCCCAAGGTATTAGCGATCCGTTATTGAGATGGAAGGGAATCGAAGCAACGATAAAAATAGCCGAATCGCAAAATTCAAAAATCGTTATAATTGGCAGCGGAAAAGACGGTCTCCCAATAATTTTAGATACAAAGTAACGGTTTATAAACCTACTGTGGAAATATAATCGTCGATATCGTAGCGTTTATTTTCATCTTCATAGGGGGGCAGCAGTTTCGATTTTTTATATTTTAACAGTAGTGGAATAGCAACAAGTGCTGCCAATAGAGCTGTGATAGTGATTGTTTTCATAAGCGACCTCATTTTTATTGGATGCAGATTAATATTTCGGATTCTACCAGTTCCATATAAACGATGGTAAAATAACGTTGGTTTTCTAATTCCTGAATTAGAATTTGTTCCCAATCTTCTTTGACTTGTTTGGGAATGGGCGAAAAGTAATATTTTATTTTGTCCATTTCATTACCTCTGCCCCAATAAAATAATATTTAACTATATGCACTGTGTCAACAGTCACTAATTAAACTAAAAAAGCCGACTCCAAATTAAAGTCGGCTTTTTCGCTCTGTATTATAACTTCAGCTTTTTAAAAGTTCTGACACAAATCACATTCTGACGATGACGTCAAAATTCAATCAGTGGTTATGACCTTCGGAGTCTTCTTTCTTAGTTTTACCCTGAATTTTATCGAGTTGCTCGGGTGTAAACTCGCTCCCCTGTTCCATAACGACACCTGTTGCCGTGAACATAACAACTTTCTGGTCGCCTTTTATTTTATCAATAAATTCTGCCGGTTCTCCTGCTTCTTCGAGCCAATGTTTGTAAGTTGCTTCCTTAACTGTTTCGCGATTTACTTTCCCTTGGATTTTTACTTTCTTCCCTTTTGAATCGTATGGAACAAAGAAACTATATCCTTCGAATTTAACTCGCATTATCTCTTTGCCATCCGTAATCTCCATCCAGCAGCCTTTTGTTTGACAGACAGATTTTACGGTTCCTTCAACAAGAATGTCCTTGCTCTTGAATTTACCCGGATTACTTACAGCATCTTTGAATTTAGTTACTTTTTTTGCGGTTAAATCTTTGCCATAATTTTTTGATGGTTTTTCATCCGCAAAAGATAAGAAAGATGCGAATAATGAAATTATGATTGTGATAATTAAGATAGTTTTTGTTTTCATGAATCATTCCTTTTAATTTTGTTTATGGTTATTTGTGTGAATTTAAATAATATTTCTAATTGCTTCCGGTCGTGAACGAAAAGACATAAGGAGAGGATAAATTATCTCCTGTTTTTGAACGCAAGCCAGTTGATATTGTTACAGTATAAGTAGTATTTTGGTCTAACCCCCCTGTTGGATTAAAACAGTACCCAATATTATTAGAATAATAATTGAAAGTACCGCTTACTGCCGGAGTCATATTAAAATTTTGTCTTATAGTTGACGTGTCTAATGAGGTTGTAAAATTACAGCATACGCTACTATTACGATTTACATTTTGCTCGCCATTATAAGGATATGTATATGATAATTGAAATCGAACCGTTTTAAATTTTATTTTAAATCTATGTTTAAGATAATTGTTAAATGTATCCTTTACAGCTTGCGAAAAAACGACTTCGTACCATGTATTGCCTTTAAAACCCAAATGTGGTAAAAATTCTACATAATTATTGCCATATGATACCCATCTCCCTTCCACTGGTGGAACGAACTGAACACCCGATGAAAGCGAATGAACATCAATAACTGAATTAAACACAGTATAAAAGTATCCTGAGTAAACGTTCGAATCACCATCTGCAGGATAAGTGTAAGTAATACGAAGAAACTGTTCAGGTATTATTGAATGCTTATAATCCTGAGATAAATGTAGATTTGTAATATCAGTAACCTCTTTTTTTACTGTTATTGTATATGATTTGCCTAATTTAAAATTACCAGAAACAGGCCACTCGAATGTTTGTCCATCTAATGAAAATCCTCCTCGAGTACTTAAAAGTGCAAACCCAACTTCTTCCGGTGTTAAATTAATATTTGGAATAACCGTATAGCTCAACATTATTTTATTAAATCGAACAAGTAACCGCTCAGGTCTATAGCCAATCGGTAACGAATCATTCTGCTTCCCCAAACCTCCTGTTTTCCGCCACCAATACGGTCGAGGTGAATCAAGCCAAACCCCGACAACACGCGGTTGAATTGAAGGATTTGTTGGATCATCACTGTAATTTTGTGAATATTCTTGCGGAGCTTCTTTGCAAGATAAAAACAGAAACATAAATATGAAACATAGAATAAAACTCATACTTTTCATACGATACCTCTTCTTTGGTTATTTATGGTGATAATATAATGAGAAAATACTAAAAATCAAATCCCATAAAAATGCAAAACCCAGCATCCATTTTCGGGAGGCTGGGTTTTTGCGGGGCCGACCCCGTAAATCTCTCTGCGTTCAATTTACGAGGGCAAGCGAGACTTCCCGATTCGATGTTTCACATCGAATCGGGACAACAGTTCGGCAAGTTCACTATAAACTTCCGCCGTGAACCAATTTTGTAATATAC
>JAUXOG010000086.1 GCA_030682385.1 Bacteroidota bacterium | reverse complement strand
GGTGACCCTTCGTCAAGCTCAGGGCAACGGTTTACGGAAACCAAGAAATTAATTTTACTCAAATAGTATCAAATGATCTTCTGTACTCTCGATAAAGTGTAACTGCATAGACATATACAAAGTTTGTGAGATTGAGGGTGTTGTATATTGTGGATTTAAATCTATCCTTCATATTCCACGCTCCGGTATTAAGGGATATCGGAGCGTTTATTTTTTCTTAATAGTTAAATCCTTATGAAACGAATAACCACGACAAATTGTTTTGATTGAAACATTATGCGTAAATCAATATTTTTTATTATAATGCTTTTATTCACAGTGAATAACTTCCTTTTTTGCCAACAAAATCACGATAAACGAGTCAAAATGGATAAACCTATTTTGAAAAATAAAGAATTAGAAACGGCTACATTCGGTGCTGGCTGTTTCTGGTGTGTTGAAGCAATTTATCAAAATGTTGACGGTTTCCGGTTTAAAGTTTACAGGAAAAATTTTTTCAGTAATTTAGGTAAGATTTTAGGTATGGATGATATTGAAGTCGGATATCCCGATTTCGACAACGACTTTATTATCAAGTGTAACGATACCGCTAAAGTGATTACATTTTTTTCAAACCCGGAAATTCGCCAACTGATACAGCAACAACCGGAGATTTCGTTTGAGGTTAAAGATGACGAGGGATGGTTCGGGGCGCAATTTCCTGAAGGTGTTGATGAACTCTACTTTCAAGTTAATGGTATTATTAAAGATGTTGAACTTTTAAAAAACCTCTTCGCGTTATTTGCCGAAACTCTGAATTATCTGTGTCATATCGGCTCAGTTTATGAAAACGACCCGAAATTAGAGCTTTAATTAACAGCCCACCCAAATTTGTTTAAAACCCTGAATTTTCATATATTTTCAAGCCAGAATATGCAATTATTAACACGATTAGGAAAATATGCCAACATACGCTTATAAATGTAAACGATGCGAATTTGAATTTGAAGAGTTTCAAAGTATAAAAGCCGACTCACTGACGATGTGCCCGTCATGTAAAACACAATCACTTTCAAGAATGATTGGTGGTGGATCAGGTTTAATTTTCAAAGGAAGCGGTTTTTATTTAACCGATTATAAGAAGAGCAACTCATCTCCGGCAGGAGGAAATAACAAGCCCTCAAAAACCGAAGATGCAAGCAAGACTGAAATTAAAACTACACCTAAAGATACCTCATCGGAAAAACCAATATCCGCTGAAAAAAAATAATCTTTGATTTATGGGTTGTTCCAAAAATCCACCTGTCTGCGTGCCCGCACAGGCAGAAAAGAATGACGAATATCGAACCCGCCTGAACGACGCCTGCCCGACAAATCCGTTCGGCGGGCAGCAGGCGGGGGCAGGCAAGGAATTATTCACCCCGTTGGATAGCCGACGATGGAGTGAATTAAAAAACAAAAACAATATCCAACGGGGTAAATTTTGAAGTAAATTTCCACTTCATCATTCAACATTCGGTGTTCATTATTCATTATTAGAACTACCCTTATATAATACGTTGCTCATAGCTCCATGCTCACCGCTCTCCGCCCTGTGGTGAGCGAACCGTCGAAAGACGGTGAGTCGAACCATCATAGCTCAAAAAGCATTCGGATAATAATTAATAACAGGTTCACCCCTCTCCCATTTGATTGCTACCACATCAAACCTGGCTTCTACACCTGAAATGTTTTTTTCATATAAATAACCTTCTGCAACTTTCCTGATTTGCCGCCGTTTTCCAATCGTGATAGAATCTTCGGGTTCTCCATACTCTATTGACTTTCGCGATTTAACTTCGATGAAAACGATTATCCCGTTATCGTCGGCGATGAGGTCAACCTCGCCGCGAGCGAAAAAATAATTTTTCTCAATTATTTTAAAACCTTTTTCAACTAAAAACTTTTCTGCAATTTCTTCCGCCCCTTTTCCTTTTTCGCGTGTGTGAGGCATACAATTATTCGGGATTTAGTTTGCGTATTTTAAAACTTTTTCTGTGTATTTCACAGAAACCATATTTTCGTATCGCTTCAATATGCTCTTCGGTGCCGTAACCTTTGTTTTTAGCAAAACCGTATTGCGGATATATTTTGTCGTATTCAATCATCATCTTATCTCGAATAACTTTTGCTATAATTGAAGCCGCTGCAATTGTAAAACATTTCGAATCGCCATCTACAATTTTGGAAGCAGGAATATTCAATTCGGGAAAGTAAGGACCATCAACAAGCAAATGTTCAGGTGCAGGCTCCAGCTCATCAATAGCTTTGTGCATTGCTTTGAATGTTGCATTCAGGACATTTATTTCATCAATTAGAATATGGTCAACAATTCCCACTCCGATACTCAACGCTTTCAAATGAATTTGGTCAAACAGGTCAGCCCGTTTTTTTTCGCTTAAAGTTTTAGAATCTTTTATCCCATCAATAATAAACTCACGGGGAAAAACAACAGCCGCCGCAACGACAGGTCCTGCAAGCGGTCCGCGACCGGCTTCATCCACCCCGGCAACAAAGCGTTTACCCGTTTGCCAAAGTTCACGCTCGAATGTTAATGCTGTTATATGTTTCATTTCTTAAAACTCGTTTATTAATCCGAAATGTATTTTTGCTTGATTAAAAGTATCGCCTTTACCGAGTGCCAAACTTACACCGATAATGCCCAAAGCAGTTTCAACTCGCATACCTACGCCGTAACCATATTTAACACTTTCTGTAATAATATTCAAGTCGCTATTATTTCTTGAATAATATCCTGCGTCAAAAAAGCCGGAGAAGAACGACTTGCTGCCGGCTATAAAACGATATTCCAAATTCGACCAAACTATCCGGGAGCCGAGGAACTGATTTTCGCGATACCCTCGCAAGGTGTTCGCACCACCGAATCTAAAAAGGTCGCTCACCTCGACAGTTCCCGCACGCAGTTCCTTACCGTGCAACCCGACAACCACAACCTGTCTCATGAAAGTTTCTTGAAACCATTCAACATCAATTCCTATTCGTTGAACATTTTGAACTGAATTTAAAGTATAAAATTTTTTCCGCCCGTAACGATAATCGGATTTATAATTGATGCCGCTTGTGGGATTATAAATATTATCGCGGGAATCATAATGAACATCGAAACCAATCGAGGCGGTGCCGCTGCTATTTACATACCGTGTTGCAGTTTCGGATGATGGAATAATATTTTCCTGATTGAACAACACTCCCACCGAAAACAAATCGCTGATCATCAGTTCAGATTTAAGCTCAATAAACCGCCGCACATAAATTGTATCTTGCTGACGCTGGAAAAATGTGCCCGCAAGATTTACAGGATAATTTAGAAACCATGGTTCAGCATAACGGATTCCAATTTCTTGCGAGTTCCGTTCGTCTTTCAGCCATTTGACATTCAGCTTGCGTGCAGTGCCAAAAAGATTCCGCATCGTAACATCTACAAGTCCGGTAAAATATCCTTTTTCGGAAACCGAGCCGGGCAAATATCCAACAACACCATCAAAAGAATTCGTATTTGCTTCAGTAACTTTAATCAACAAACCCGACGATGCCGGTAGTCCGGCTTTTCGAGATGCCTTTTTAATTGATGATAAAATTGTGTCGGCAACAGAATTTGAATCTTGCAAAAGAAATAATTGAGGTTCACTGATTGAAGAAAATAATTGCATACGGTTCAACCGCTGTGGTATTTTCTGAATTTTTGATTGCGAATAAATTTCCCCCTGTTGAATACGAGTCTCGCGAATGATCACATCGCTTTCGGTTTCGGTGTTTCCTTCTATCTGAATCTTATCGATTCTGATTTGTAAGCCCTCTTCAATTTCTAATGTTACTTCAATAGCATTTTCGTCGTCCGCTACAGAAATGTCTGTAACCTCAATAGAAACAAGTGGATAGCCTGATTCTTCATATCTCGTTACAAGATTATTAATATCGGTTTCGAGTGATTTTTTCTGTAAGCAACTTCCTGCTGTTGTGCTGAAGTTTTTCAGAATGTTGTCGGTTGTAAATATTGAATTTCCGCTGATGATGATTTTCCTGATTAAAGATTTATGATGCGGTTCGATACGAATGAAAATATTTACAAATGAACTGTCTTCAAAAAATTGTAATGAATCGATACTAACTACGGAGAAGTAGTAACAGTTTGCTACAAAAAGAGAACGAAGCTTATCTAAATCATTCTCTAAGTTTTCTGCGTTGAAGATATTATTTTTTTTTGAAGAAATATTATCGAGGAGGAAATCTTCGGAATAGACTGGAAGAGATTGAGAAAAAACAATATTATGAATAATCGTTTGCCGTTGAGCGTAGCTTACGTTTACCAACAAGATTTGAAGGAAGAGGAAAAAAAGGAAAAGTCGGATTACGATTTCTCTCATCGGTTGTAAGAAAATTGATTAGTCGTTCATCTTGGTCTTTGCCAAACGTCCCATATTGGCGTCGTCAACTGATAATCACCGAAGCCGGTTTGGTCAACGAAAACGAATTGCCTGTTTAATTCGTAGTAATACCAGACTTCGTAAGGTTTAGAGTCGATATCAAACGGATGGCGATCGACGTTGTTGGGCGTACCGAAAACTATAAAAACCATCCCCATATCTGTTTTCCAGCCGGCTATGTAGTGTTTAAAATTTTTATTCGCATATTCGACTCGCGAATAATATTCTTCCATCAATTCGTTTCGTTCCGTGTTAGGTGTGGGGTCTTTCTTTTTCCAAAATTCTTTAAACGATTCCAACCGTTCGTTGAATGGTAGTTTTTTAATTCGTGCAATTTCGGAAGCTTGTTCGATATAAGTCATTTGATCGATAGCTGCATCGAGGTCAACGATTGATACAGGCATTCCTCGCCAGTAAATCGAAAACTTTCTGCTTATTGAAGTGGTTATTTGCTGTAAGTTGGGATTCATTCTTATCTCCAATGTATAATCTCCCATCGGTAAATCACCGGAATTGATTTTAAAAAACAAACTGTTTTTTCCTTTAACTAACGGTTGTGTCTCTTTACCGGTTCTCAAAGTTTTCTTTTTATCTTTAGAAATTTCAAATACAATTTCTACTGAATCAGCATTCGTGGAATTATAAACTTCAGCGAAAGCAAAAAAACCTTCTCCTAAATCAACAACATTCCCGGAAATATTCGGAATGATGATCTTTTTTTCACCTTCAACTGTAAGTTTGCTCAGAAGCATTACATCGGAAACTGTAAATTGCTGTTGCCGAAAATCGCGTAACTCGACATTCCGTGAAAATTTTGCCGCTTTTTTTGTTTCGATATCCCTGATTTGAACCACTAATCGATACGTTCCGGGGAGCAACGGAAACGATTGCTGACTAAGCTTATTAAGCTTGGGCGAAATTGTTTCCTCGTAAGTAGATGTTTTGATTGATTCGTTCCACAGCTTTTCTTTGACCAAGTTGTTAGATACATCGTAAATATTTACTGTGAGTTCATAATTAGAGAGAAAGATGTCGGCATTTTTAACAAAAAATATTGCGTCGTATGGAACTTGGATGTACACATCAAGCCGGCTTTCATTAGGAACATCTGAAGCAAAACCCAGTACCTCGATAAAAATTTTGGGTATTCCAATTTCAGCAGCTTTGTGAGTTTCAACCTGTGATACTGTTGAAAAAGAAACGAAAACAGTTAACAGTATTATTAGAAGTATTTTAAAGTTCATATTATTTCTGTTTTTTAATTTCAGCAAACAAATCATATTCAAAATTATCAACAATAGTAACCTTATAAAAATTTCCTACTTTGATATGAGCCGGCGGTTCAACAATTATTTCGTTATCGACTTCCGGCGCATCAAATTCGCTCCGGCAGTAAGCCGCCGAAGCGGTCTTGCTATCAATAATTACTTTTATTTCTGAACCAACAAGATTGCGATTCTTCTTGAATGATATTTCACTCTGAATTTCCATAATCTTATTTTTTCGGGCTTCCTTTATTTCGTCAGGGACAGGATCGCCTAAAGGTTCAGCAATTGTATTTTCTTCCTGCGAGTAGCTAAAAACACCTAACCGATCGAACTCAAACTCTTTCACGAAGTCAACCAACTCATCGAATTCTTTTTCTCCTTCAGTCGGATAACCTACGATCAAAGAAGTCCGCAAAGCGACACCGGGAACTTTCGATCTGATTTTTTCTAACAATTTACGCGTTTCGCCCGAGCTTATGCCGCGCTGCATTGACTTCAACACTTTATCAGAAGTATGTTGAATCGGTATATCAATATATTTACAAAGTTTATCATTTCCAACAAACAAATCCAAAATATCTGATGGAAATTTTGCCGGATAGGCATACATTAATCGTATCCATTCAACTTCATCGATCTTACATAAACGCTCAAGCAAATCTTTGAGCGAACGTTTTCCATAAATATCTAACCCATAATAAGTTGTATCCTGAGCAATCAAAATCAATTCTTTCACACCCAATGCAGCAAGCCGTTCAGCTTCTTTTACTACACGTTCGAGCGGCTTACTAATATGCTTGCCACGCATAATCGGGATTGAACAAAACGAGCATGGATTATCGCACCCTTCTGAAATTTTCAGGTAAGCATAATGACTTGGTGTGGTGAGATGACGTTCGCCTAATAGTTCATATCGAAAATTTATACCAAGTTCGTTTGTAACTACATCGATTTTGTTAGCGCCGATGAATGCATCCACTTCAGGAATTTCTTTTTGCAGGTCAGCTTTGTATCTTTCGGAGAGGCAGCCCATCACGATTAGCTTATCGAGCTTTCCGCTTTTACGAAGTTCGGCAGCTTGCAATATCGTATCGATTGATTCTGATTTTGCATCGTTGATAAATCCGCATGTATTAATCACGACAACGTTTGCTTCTTCGGGATTGCTCACGATATTGTAGTCGCTTGAGTCAATTTGTTTCAAGAGTTCTTCAGAATCGACAACATTTTTGGCACAGCCGAGTGTAATAACGGCAATTTTGGGTGTAATAGTTTTCACACTAAAAATTTAATAAAATTGTAAGAGAATAAAAAACTTGATATTGAGATATATTTGATTTATTAACAGAATTTGTTAGATTCAAATAGCCAATTTTTCAATGCACCACAGACCGAGAGTAAGAGTGAAAACGGAACTGATTTTAAGTCAAGAGATGCCAACATTACAATTAGATCACTCTTTTTAGCTACCATGAAAACAAAGGCAGAACAGTATGTTATTTATGCGGATATCTGTTTCCTTACAACAAGATACCAAGAGACATTACAAGGTTTTGATATGGATAAAGAAAATTCAGTAAAACTTTTTGAACAAAAGCAGGTTCGTACCAATTGGGATGAGCAGCAAGAGAAGTGGTATTTTTCTATTGTAGATGTAGTAGAGGTTCTTACTGACCAGCCAACGCATCAAGGTGCACGTAATTACTGGAAAGTGTTGAAAAACCGCCTTATAAAAGAAGGAAATGAAACGGTTACAAATTGTAACCGGTTGAAAATGGTTGCCGAAGATGGCAAAATGCGTATCACCGATGTTGCAGATACCGAGCAAATTTTCCGCTTAATTCAATCTATACCATCGCCCAAAGCAGAGCCATTTAAACTTTGGTTAGCAAAAGTAGCGCGTGAGCGGGTAGATGAAATTGAAGATCCTGAAATAGGTATCGATAGAGTAATGGAAACCTATTTAAGAAAAGGTTACAGCAAAGAGTGGATAAACCAGCGCCTTAAAAGTATTGAAATACGAAAAGAACTGACAGATGAGTGGGAGAACCGTGGAGTAAACAGAGGGCAGGAATTTGCTATACTTACGGATGAGATGATAAAAGCTTGGAGCGGCTTTTCGACCAAGAAATACAAAGCATTTAAAGACTTGAAGAAAGAAAACCTTCGCGACAATATGACTAACCTTGAGTTAGTTCTTAATATGCTTGCTGAAGCATCAACTACCGAAATATCTAAAGAGAAAAAGCCTAAGACATTCATAGAGAATAAAGTTGTTGCAAAAAAAGGCGGCGAGGTAGCTAAAGCAGCTCGTTTGCAATTGGAAAATACCACAGGCAAAAAAGTGGTTTCAAAACAAAATGCTAAAGTTTTAAGTTCTAATAAAAACAAAGAAATAGGTAAATAGTATGGAACTTAAACCTTATCAACAGCATTTTGCATCATCAGGATTGCTCACGATATTGTAGTCGCTGGAGACAATTTGTCTTAAGAGTTCTTCAGAATCGACAACATTTTTGGCACAGCCGAGTGTAATAACGGCAATTTTGGGTGTAATAGTTTTCACTTTAAAAATTTAATAAAATTGTAAGAGAATAAAAAACTTGATTTTGAGATATTTGATTTTATAACAGAATTTGTTAAATTCGATTAACCAATTAATCAACTGAAAGAAATAAAACGACATCCTTCGTACCTCAGGACAAGTCTGTCGTTTTTATAGATGATGTTCGGACATAATCAAATGCAAGAAACATCTTTCATAGTAACTATCTTCTTCCTCGTCATCGCACTGGTCGTGGTGATTGCAGTTTTAAAAAGATTCAGGAGGCCCCGAACCGACAGGGATAAAACTTTTGATAAGTCACAGATGGTCATTGAACCAACTATCGAGGATACTAGTTCAACACCTATTGTTTCGGATCCCTCAACAAGCTTACAAGAACCACCTTCCTTACCAGAATCAGATAATGTTATAGACCAATTGAGAAATGAAGAAGAGCCAATTGATCAGAATAATATTCCTTCGTCTTCAGATACAACAATTTCAACATCGATTGAGCACGAACCAGAAAGAAAAGAGGAGAAAACCGAAGCTATATCAGCCGTTGTAGATAAACCAGAAAGCAATATCACGGGGACTGCAATTGAGCTAACCGAAAGCGAACCAGATATCCCTGTTGCAACAGATAATGTGCCTGCTGTAGAAGAAGCACAAACCAACGACACTATGCCACCGAGTAAACAAACGAAACTCTCTCCTATAGATCGAGTCGGTAGGCCAAGAGGGCCAGGATGTGGTTCGAAAAATTCAAAAAATAAACCTGATACAAAAAGTGTTCATATTCGCAAACCAGAAGTTGTTTGCTGGCAACAATACAGGAAATGGTTTTTGGGTATTGAGATACCCGATAATTCAGATTTGTTTGATCTAGCAATTTTACAAGGAAATGAAAAACTCAGCAAAACGACAGATGAGAGATGGATGCTATCCAGCATTGATAGTAACATCGAATTCTCGTCATCATCATTGGAACAGAAAACTCAAATTCGACTTGCAGAGAAAGACAATCCATATCTGTTGTTCAAACTCACAGGACAAAATCAGAAATGGGGAAGACGTGTTCGATATGCAACTACAGGGACATTTCTTGTTGTAGTTCCGGAGATGTGGACACGCAACGAAGAATTGTCTGGAGTTCCACAAGTGCAACCTGAGCAATGTCACCTTGCCGGCTTTAGGGCACATTTTTTTAATTTAGATTCAGAAACTGATAACAATATTGCTTTTTTAACTTCAGAAGGTAAACCGATCAAAATTCCGAATCGGCTTTCACAGTTTGAACTTGTAGGTCCACTAATTGAAGATGCAAACGAAGCGATGGGTCCACTCTTCGGAGCAAGTCTGCCAAAACTTCGTTGCCGAGAGGGATTAGACTGGGAAAACATCACGACAGTTGTTATCGGAGAAGAGGGAGAAAACCATAGCGGATGGAGGACATCCTTTATTCCAAACAGAGAAGTCGCTATTCAAGACTTGGGTGAATCCTTGCAAGCAAGACAGTCTGGATGGTATTTTATCAGATTATATGATACGAATGAAGACTTGATTGAGAGTCTTGATTTTCGCTTTGCATTAACTTTGGAAAATATTGTCATTGCCCCACATAGTGCGTTGCCGGGAAAACAAGGACATGCAGTTGTAAGAATCGAGATCCATCACGCCAACAACTCTTCCATTAGACTCGTACGGCCCCTCGATATTCAATTGCACACAAATGTCAACGACAGAGGGACTATTGTAGATGTCCCACCTAACCCCAACTCTGACAAGACAGATTGGAATCTACTGACTGAGAAAAACCCAAAAGTTGACCTTTCTTTCCTCGTTGAAAGAGTATGGTGGTCCATTGGCGAACAAGATGCTACCGCTCAACAAAATAGTTGGAAAGACAAATCTATTGTTCTATCTCCTCTTCACTTTGTAGCAACATCAAAGCACTCTCTTAGAATCCGCTTTCCTCGACGTCGATGGACAAAGGAAGTTCATGTTGGTTTTGAACAATGGAGGGCCAGGGCATACCGTGTAGAGGTAACACGACAGGAAGTTGAGATTCCCCTAAATCACTTTGAGGGGGCAAGTGAATGCGAAGATTCTTCAAAAGATCATCCTCTGAAGCTCTGGATAAATAACCTCGCTGAACAGACGATTGCAATCCTTCCGCACCGAAGTGATACTGCTAAGAAGCAAATCAGACCCAAGCGTTCTATATTGATCCGACTCAACAAAAAACGACTTTTGAAATATCTGAGCCGCTTGGATCACACAGCGAAAAACCCAACGTTTTCTGAAATGTTGAAGGAATGTAAACAAAACTGGTTGTCGTCTGATGTCAAAGAGAAACGTGATGATTATTTGATACGAACAGCCTGCCTTATTAAAATGTGTTGGGAAATTATGAAATCACGGGGAATGAAACCAATCGGGAGGAGACGAGGATGGGTGAGAACCTTAATCAAAGTTGCTGAGGCCCATCCCGATCATCTTGCTAACATCACTGATAAATATGAAATGCTAATTCGTAATGACGAGGATTCTACACTGTTATCAGCCAGGACTAACACAAGATGAATCCATCAGAATTAGCAAAAGTTGTTGAAGAAAGATATCGCAGGTATCTTCAAACGACATTCTATTTTAGAGACCCCATTCTGCGAAAGTCATTTGAAGAAGCGCTCGAACAAGAAGGAAACCTAAGTAAAGGGCCATACCTTGAAGCGACACCTATTTTCAAAAGACGCGAAACAACTCGTTCTCTTTTTGAAACCCTCCTTGGATCATCCCCAGATGAAGGATTTCTAAAAGCCACTGACAAGTTGCTGTATGTGCATCAGGAAGAAGCAATTCGTCGTGTATATCAAGGTCGGAATGTCGTTGTGGCAACTGGGACGGGAAGTGGCAAAACAGAGGCTTTCCTTTATCCAATATTGCTTCATCTTTACAGAGAGTTTAAGCAAGGTACTCTTAATTTTGAAGGCGGTGTCCGAGCTCTTGTTCTCTATCCTATGAATGCACTCGTGAACGATCAGAGAGATAGGCTTGGCGCAACGGAGGACCCACCAGGTATATGCAAACTTCTTGAAAATTATAGATCTCCTTTCCGCTTCACTTACGGACAGTATACTGGCGCCACGCCCGAAGATGAAAACGATTCTCCCCGCAATGCTCGTAACCGAATCGACAACAGATATTCCGGTGAGTTGGTTCTAAGAACGGAAATGAGGAAGACTCCTCCGCATTTACTCTTGACTAACTACTCTATGCTGGAGTATTTGCTGCTTCGTCCAAAGGACAGTGAGCTATTTGACAACGATAGAGCCAAGAACTGGGTCTATTTGGTCTTGGACGAAGCTCATCAGTACAGAGGGTCGAAAGGAATTGAAATGGCTATGCTCATCCGACGCCTGAAACAGCGGCTAAGAGAAGGTGGCCAATCCAGCCAGTTCCGCTGCATAGCAACAAGTGCATCCATTTCTGGTGATCAAAATGACCGTGGAAAAGTAGCTGAGTTCGCTTCCGACTTATTCGGTGAGCCATTCTTTGAAGAGGATATTATACTGGGCGAGTGTGAGCCTCTTCCACAAGAAAGAACGGTGGACATTCCAACTGGTTTTTATCCATTACTTCAGGAAGCTCTCGAATCGTCTTCCGCTGATAGTGTCAAAAGGCTTTTCGATTTATCAGGCCAAATTGGAATTGCAATTGAACCTCAACAAAAAGTTTCTGAATCAGTCGGCAGGATGTTGCAAAAAGACAAACGCTCGGTTCTATTACGAAATCGGTTATCAGACTCCCCGGCCGAAGCGGCAATATTAGCTGATGAAGTTTTCGGTGATTTATTACCAAATCAACGTTTAAAAGCGCTATCCGACCTAGTCGAAGTTCTTCTTAAGGGCGTCGATTCGGAAACAAAGTCACCGCTGTTATCCGCGCGTTACCATTTATTCCTTCGCTCCTTGGAGGGTGCAACGGTCGCCTATTGGCCAGAAAAAAAGGTCTATCTCAATCGACAGTCCAACGAAGGCGAAGGACGATCATTTGAAGTCGCTCTATGCAGAGAATGCGGCCAGCATTATTTTGTAGGTAAGTTAAAGGATGGTAAGTTGACCGAAGCAATAAGAGATACGGGGAACGAGGAGTTTGGAGCAGAGTTTTATCTTCCAGTTGAAAACGGATCCGTAGAAAACTATAATACTGAGGAAGATGAAGATTCTGATCTCAAGCGGTTCCAACTTTGCTTACAGTGTGGAGCAATGTGGTTCGTAAATGGATCAGGAGATGCAAATAGCTGTGGACATAATAATTCCATCCTCGTGATAACGAAAGAAACTTCGAGGGAGAAAGAAAAAGATGATGGAGAAAAAGATCAAGCACCCAAATGCATAAGTTGTACCTACAAGGGTTCGGATCCAGTGAGAGAGGTTATCCATGGCACGGATGGGCCACACGCAGTTATTGCCACAACACTTCATCAATACCTACCCCAGGATAGGAAGAAAGTGCTGGCTTTTGCAGATGGCAGACAGGAGGCTGCTTTTTTTGCTTGGTATCTTCAAGAGTCATATCGGGATATTCGGAACAAGAATCTTATTCTTAAGGCTGTGCAGAGAGGGCCTAAAGATTCCGAAGATGGATTGTCACTCCGTGATGTCTCAAGACTACTCCGTGATCTATTCATTGAGATGCAAGTTTATGGAACTTCGAGAAGTGGAACCGACATACAAAATGAAGCTTGGATAGCAATTTACCGTGAGTTCGTGACGGTTGAACCGAGGTTGTCCTTAGAGGGTGTAGGTTTACTTCGTTGGTCAATTGCATGGCCCATGGATTTCAAGATTCCAGAAGTTCTACAAAGGTCTCCATGGTCACTAAATCAAAAGGAATCATTGGAGCTTATATCTGTCCTCTTTGGTTATATGCGACAGGAAAGATCCGTTGAACTTCGGAGAGAAGACTCAAAATCTCTCAACTGGCAAGATCTCCATTTTAGAGAAGGATACAAGCAACAGTCAACCCAATTAGTAAAATCGCGGAATGCCTATGCAGTCAATAGTTGGAAAGGTAAGGCAACTGCGCGTGCTGGTTTCTTAAAGAAAATATTGCATAGAATGAATCTGGCTGAGAATGAAGCTGAGAGTATTTCAGATCGGACATTAGAGGAAATCTTGGGGTCAGTTCGGCATTGGAGTGATGAACTGTTAGACAATGATCGATTTCTTATTAGAGCGGAAGATGCTCACAGACTAAATCCTGATTGGTGGCGGGTTTTTCCAGTGGATGAATCTAAGACTATTTTCCAATGCGATACTTGCGGACGCGTGTCCAAGGTATCAATTCGAAACGTCTGCCCCAGGCACAATTGTCCTGGTACACTTGAAAACAAACGAATACAGGATACCGATATCAAAAACAACCACTATCGTCTGTTGTACAAAGAAGAACTACCTGGACGTCTCATTGTAGAGGAACACACGGCGCAGATAGATAAAGAGAAAGCTCGAGAGTTTCAAAATGACTTCAAGAAAAACAAAATAGACGTCTTGAGTTGCTCGACCACTTTTGAAATGGGCGTTGATTTGGGAGATTTGGATGTAGTCTTTTTACGCAATGTTCCCCCCGAATCGTTTAACTATGCGCAACGTGTAGGAAGAGCGGGTCGTCGAAAAGATCCCGGAATTGCTATTACTTATGCGCGACGCTCTCCCCACGATCTTTATCATTTTTCCGAACCGTTGAAGATGATAAAAGGAATAACAAAACCACCAACTCTGAGCTTGCGAAATGAAAAAATCATTCTTCGTCACATAACAGCAATAGTGCTTTCGACGTACTTTCGTGAGAATCAAGCCAGATTCGATTCCGTCCAAACTTTTATTGGAGATTTCCAAACACCAAAAGGTGTATCTGATTTCCTAGAATTTCTACAAAACAAAAGAGAACAATTAGAGAAATCCTTGGCTCCTGTAGTGCCAGAAAAGATAGCAGCTAATGTAGGTTTATATGATAAAACCTGGATTGAGAAAATTGCAGGTAGCGAATCGAAACTATCATATGCCGAAGCAGAAGTCTCAAGTGATTACATCCAATTTAAAACTATGGAAGAAGAGGCCAAGCAGATTGGGAAGTATTCCGATGCTCAATGGGCACAAGATAGGAAAAACACGATTGCAGATGAAAAGGTGCTTTCCTTCCTTTCGCGCAAGGCAATAATTCCAAAATATGGTTTTCCAGTAGATGTCGTAGAGTTAGATACTCAACCCATCAAGAAAAATCGAAGTCAAGTTTCCTCAGAAACATCTCTTCAACGCGACCTATCTATTGCGATTGCTGAATTTGCTCCTACGAGTAAGCTGATAGCAAACAAGAAAGAATGGACCTCCGCCGGATTGAAACGAGTTAAAGGAAAGGAATGGCCATTAAAGTATTATGCAAGATGCACCACACATAATCTCTATACACAGAATCCACCTCACCAAAAGTGTTGCATCCGAATGATAGAGAGTACATACATTGATCCTATTTTCGGATTCGTTACGAGTAAGGAAAAACCAGATGAGCCGAAGGGACGCCCTGCAAAGTCTTTCACTACTAGACCGTATTTTGTTGGCTTCAATGTTGCAGAACCGATAGTGAGTTCATTTAACGGGCTTGACATCACTAAAGCGGTACCAGCCAAGATGGTTGTTCTATGTGAAGGAAGACGCGGCCAAGGATTTCGAGTGTGCACTTCCTGTGGCAGAGGATATAAGCAACTAACAAAACAACTTATAAAAAAACATAAGTCTCCAATGGGTTCAGACTGTTCAGGTCAATGGTCGCAGCAGATATCCCTCGGTCATGAGTTTCCAACTGATGTTATTCAACTTCAATTTCTTTTACAGCCCAATGTTCTTGATCCTATTTGGTTCAGCTACTCATTAGCGTATGCAATAGTCGAGGGAGTTGCTGAAACCCTACAGATACCGTCAGTCGATCTTAGTACAACGGTTAGAAACTTGGATGGAAAGCACAGCCTGCCTCCTATTATCCTGTACGATAATGTCCCCGGTGGTGCGGGGCTGGTGGCACGTCTTGAAAATAAAGAGGATCTAAAAAAATCTTTAGACGCTGCGCTTCAACGAGTTAGTGGAGGATGTAAATGTGCTGAAGACACGAGTTGTTATGGTTGCTTGCGGAGTTATCGAAATCAATTCGCACATCAACATCTCCGAAGAGGTCCCGTGGCGAAATATCTTAGTGAGATTCTTAGACAATGGTGATGGTGCTCGTAAATGCTTCGCCTAACAGCAACGGTTTTAGACTAGAAGTTTCGAACTAGGTAAACACCACAAAATCTAATCCGCCAAAGGCGGACGAGGGTAAAACCCGCCTGCCGCCCGCCTGCGGGACGAGCAGGTTGCGGCGAGGAGATTCATTAAAATTGTTAGAGAATAAAAAACTTGATTGCATCTATGTGAATATTTCATTATTATTGAAACGTGAAAACCTTAACATTACATATACCTGATACAGTTGATCTGGACGACAAAGAAATTGCTATGCTCGTCGCCACCCAACTATATGAGAAAGGCAAACTTTCATTAGGGCAAGCAGCCGAACTTGTAGGTTTAACCAAGCGAACATTTGCTGAATTGCTTGGAAGATGCGGAGTTTCAATATTTAATCATCCAGTTTCTGATTTATCCAGAGATGTAAAGAATGCCTAACGCAATAATTTCCAATACAAGTTGTTTTATTGTGTTGACAAACATTGGAGAATTGGACCTGCTTCAAAAAACCTACGGCAAGGTAATTACAACGATCGAGGTAGCAACCGAATACGGACAACAATTCCCCGACTTGGTAAAAATCAAATCAACAACCGACAAGTACAGACAACAAATACTGGAACTTCAAATTGACAAAGGAGAGGCAAGCGTAATCGCCTTAGCTATTGAAACCCCGGAAAGTACAATTATTCTTGATGACTATAAAGCGAGGGTAATCGCAGAAAAACTTGGACTAATGGTTTCTGGAACTATTGGTATTATAATTAAAGCAAAACTTCGTGGCGTAATCCCATCTATCAAACCTTACCTGGAAAAAATACGAAAAACTGATTTTCGATTGACTACTGCAATTGAGCAACAAGCTCTGGTTGAGGCTGGAGAATAACACCTGCATTTTAACTAAACACCACAAAATCCAAAAACAGAAAAACAAGCGGTGCTACGAACAGCACGCTATCGAAACGGTCGAGCACTCCGCCGTGTCCTGGAATCAGTGTTGATGAATCTTTAACACCGGCATCCCGTTTCAATTTCGATTCTGCTAAATCGCCTAACTGTCCGAAGACCCCGACGATTATACCAATAACTACTGCATTCTCAACCGACAAATAATCGAGAACAAGATATTTTGCGGCTACCACAAAAGCAATAGCAAAAATAAATCCACTTATCGCACCTTCCCAAGTTTTATTCGGACTTACGCGTTCGAAAAGTTTATGCTTCCCGAACATTTTGCCGCCAAAATATGCCGCAGTGTCGCAAATCCAAATCGTTGCAAAAATTGTCAAAACCGTATATCCTCCCCACAAATAAATCTGATCTTTTACACTATCGGACAAGTTCACCTCGACAGGAAAAAAGCGGTAAACCGGAAAATCGAAAGGTATAAATAACTCGCGTATGCCAACCAGAGTACCCAAAAAAAGAGGAACGTAAAAGATTCCTAATACTGTTGTTGAAATGTTTTGAATTGCATTATCCCGGTTGCGGAACATCTCCACTAACAAAATAGTAATAACAGCTAACACCGAAATAATCAAGATTAACTGTGTTTGAGAAGGGAATGGTATGAATACGTTATTCTTTTCAAAAAACTCAACGACAAAAAATTGTACCTTTTTATGGAAGAAGGATAAAATAATTAAGCTGCCTGTAAATAAACCAAGACCGGCTATCGGTTTCGAACCTTTGACCGCAGCTAATTTATAAAATTCGTTTTGTGCTAAAAACGAAATAATTAAAACGAACAATAGAAAAAAAATATCTCCAAAAATTACAAGAAGTATAATTATTGGAATAGCCAAAACGGCTGTCAGGATACGGACAGTAAGGTTACTCAATTTATAATCCTATTCCTCGTCTGAATCTTCGCTGAAGAGGTCAATTTTTTTCAGGTATTCTTCAGCTTCACCAAGATTTTTCTTATAAACCATAACCTTTACCACAGCCATATCACCGATTACAAGTCCTAAAGCGTGGTCGCGCTGTGAAAATACCATACAAGGAATGTTTGCCCCTTCCAAGTTTGCCCTTACCATTTCAGCTTCGTATTCGATGTTGGTTGTAAAAACTACAGCCCAATCTTCCGATATTTTAACATGTTCGTCCTGACTGCAAAAAATCCTGTTTTGATGTTCAACTGAGCAATCGGTACAAACCGCTTTCCCACAGATTACACAGCAACCTAATGCTTGACCTTCAGTGTGGGTTTCACACATTATTTCATCTTCGTCGGCCAGAAATTCGGATTGCAGATAACCGCAATGAGGGCAAAATATATGTTTTTCAATTAATAATTCCTCGCAGTTGAAGCACGCATACGGTTCTCCGGCTAATAAAGTGTAATTACAATCCGGACAAATTGTGCTGCCTTCTACATATTCATAACTGCATTTGGGACAGTATGGCATTTTATACCTCGCTTTTTATTTTTGTTAATAAGTTAGATGCACGAATAAAATAATACATTATGATGAAAAAAACCAATAAAAAAAACACGAACGATAATAGTAAAATTTCGGGAGACATTGCGGATGGTTTTCCGGTGATTAAAGCATCATCGTCGTATTTCAGATAAATAGCAAAAACTGCAATGGCATTATTAAAAAAATGAGCCGCAATTGGAACCATTAAGCTGCCCGATTTTAGGACCAAGAAACCTAAATAAATTCCGATGATTGCCAGCGGAACGAATGTGAACGGATTGAGGTGAAAAGCTCCGAAAATAATTCCGGTGAAGATAACGCCCTTTAAGGGAGTCAGTCCACGCTCCAAACTTCTTTGTACTAATCCTCTAAAAAGAAACTCTTCTGCAAATGCCGGAACAATCGCAATAACAAAGAGCACAAAAAACAATTCCTGAATATTTGAAGCGCCGGCAACTTGCTTATATAATTGTTCGATAGATTTTTTTATCGATTCCACAAAGGGTTGTATATTTTCGGGTAATGGAATCATCTCCTGAACTGTTAAATAAACCTGAAGCATCTGCCCTAATGCAAACATCCCGAACATCGCAAGAATAATTTGGATTAAACTTGTCGATTTGAATCTTAAATAAGCGCGTATATCAGAAGAGACCAATTTTGTCAGCAGTATTGTGGGAGCGAGCAAAAATATAATCTGACTAAAAACAGTCAGCCATCGGATACCGTTCACTGTTTGATCGTTGATTTGACCTTGAAAGAACAGATAGGCAAGCGCTCCCCCGATTATCTGATAAGTAGTAAAAAGAATGACGAGAGAAATAAAAGCAAACATCACAGGCGAAATGTTATGACGATCTAAAAAGTTCATTTTTTATTTCGTTCATTAATCATTGCATACAAAAGCGGAATCATAATTTCGTGGTGCCCAATAAAATTAAATCCCTTACCACCTGCTTGAGTAGGTCGTGTTACTATATTCATAAACGGGCGGTATTGGGGCAGCATATCGAAATTAGCAGTAGCGAACTTAGCAGTTTTATATCCGAGATTCCGTGTTACTGTGAGAGCTTTTAGAAATACCTCGGGCATAATTACTGCCGAACCGATGTTTATAACAACACCGCCGCCCACAAGGTCTTTTACCGCATTACACAGAACTTTGAAATCACGGAACGACATCTCGCCGGTCGCTGCCCCGTCCATCGTTGGCTGCTGATGAATTATATCCGTTCCGATTGCCGCATGAACTGTTACCGGAACGTTCAAATTAATACCAGAAGCTAAAATACTATATTGTAAATTGGGTGCTTTTCGTTTAATCAATTCCATTCCGATTGCTTCGCCGTAACCTATGTCGGTCTGGACGCTCGATTGCAGCAATGTAACATTTATTAACTCTCCTGTTTCGCGAGCCATACCAAAATATCCATCTAAAATATTTTCGGCAACATCTTCCGATGTTTTACCGAACATAGCAGTTTCTACATCGTGAATTGCAGCAGCGCTGTTCATTCCGATTGCAGTTATAATATTATTTTTTATCAGGTCGATAATCAGCGGCGACAATCCTACTTTTATCACGTGTGCCCCCATCAGAACAATTACCGGCTTATTTTTTTTGCGAGCTTGCAGAATAATATCGACGAACAAATTTAAATCTTTTGCTGCAAGTATATTCGGAAATGAACCGAGAAAACTTTGCAAGCTATTTTTACCCGGTTCATAAACTTTTGCAAAAGCATCGGGGGTTACTTTGCTTTTTCGCGATTTGATTGATATGGTTTTTACTTTTGTTATATCAATTTGTTTAAAGTTCCTCATTATTTCACCTTTGCATTAATTCCGCCCGGAATACCTGAATACTTCGTTAATTCGGCAGTTATTGAACCTACTATTACTCTCGATTTCACCATCACCGGAATTTTTTTCTCATCATCGGTCAGCCAGATAAGCAATGTTCCCTCGGCTTTGAATAATCCGCCTCCTTGAATTATCGGTTCTATGATAATAGTGTTGAAAGTTCCTGCTTTTACTTCGACTTTTTGCCTACCTTTAAATTTTACTTCCAACGTGTAGATAGTATCTTTATAGAAATTTTTCAGTTCTGTTCTTTGACCGGGTTTCATTTTCGAAAAATCGAGCGTTCGTGTAAAATAAAAAGCTGAAAGAATATCGTGGGCATACTGATCGATTGGATGAATTCCCTCGCTCGTTTTCGCAATATTTAAAGTATGATCAAACTCGGCTTCGAAATCGCGTTTGTATCCACCTTCCCGAATATGCTGCTCGAAACGCCACGGAAAGATTCCCT
Organism: Bacteroidota bacterium; assembly: GCA_030682385.1. Lineage (GTDB taxonomy): Bacteria > Bacteroidota > Ignavibacteria > UBA10030 > BY39 > JASEGV01. Next base: position 18,283 of record JAUXOG010000086.1, on the reverse strand, counting down.
CAGCATCAATTACCGATACATATTTATCTTCAACTTTATAAAAAGTAGAAAAGAACGGGAGCGAATTAACACGCGATTCTATGTAAAAGCTTTTACGACCTCTGTAATCTTCATATTTCGGAATTTCCAAAACTGCTTTGCCCGCAACTACAAATCCATACCGAACATCAAATTCCAAATGTTCGCCAACTGTGAAAGCATCGTTTTTATGTTTTCGCAGTTCAGCGACTATCGGACTGCGGTTAATAGTATCATTTGTTAAGTTTTGGAGATATGCATTTTCAGCAAATACCGTAACAAACAACAGCACGATGATGATTTTACTAAATTTGTTCATGTTATTTTCCAATTCATTTATTCTGTTGATTAAGAAAATTTTTCGCAGCTTTAAAAACTTCATCTGCCGAAATAGTATCCATACACTCACATCTTATTTTCCCCTTTTTACATTTGTTACAGTCAGCCGGTTTGCCTGATGGAGTAAAAACTTTTTTCTTCTCAGTGTATGGACCCCAACGCTGCGGACTCAATGCCGTGATTTGCGGATAGAAGCCGATTACATTTGTTCCGACAGCCGCTGCGATATGAATCGTTCCGGTCGAATTACTGATGAATAGCTGAGCTAATTTTGCTAACGCTGCAAATTCCAAAAGCGAAAATTCCCCCGCTTTTCCTACAACATTTCCACCGATTGTCCGCTTCAAATTTTCGACAAGTTGGTGTTCGTTCAACCCGCCGGTTATCACAATTTTAACATTTTGAATTTCCGATATATTTTTGCCAAGTTCTGCAAATTTTTCGATGTCCCAATCGCGCGACGAACCTCCGCTGCCCGGATGTATTATCACAATCTTGTCTGAAGAATTTATTCCAATTTTTTCTAACCTCTGTTTAACATTCCGGACTAATTCTTCACCGACGATAATCCAAGGGGGTTCTACTTTTTTTAAAGAGATTCCAACCGCATCCAACAAGCTCAAATTATATTCGAGTTCGTGTTTCTTTGCATCTTTCCTGTGCTCATATATCCGCTTGTTGAAAAGAAGCGAATACAATCGATAACCTGAACCAACACGTAGTTTAACTCCAGCCAAAAAAAGAAGTAATGCAATCCTGAACCGGGGAAAAGCTATAAAAGCTACATCAAACTTATGGCGGCGAAGAATTTTCAACATTTTACAAAAAGGTACAAGTCCATTAGAGTCGTCGTACAAAATTGTTTCATCGACACTTGTAGAATTTTGAACAAGCTCCGATGTATATCTCCTGACCATCATAGCTATGTAAGCATCAGGATGATTCAGTCTGAGTATATCGACCATAGGAAGAGTTAGGACGACATCTCCAATTCTGTCGGTTCTGACTACTAAAATGCGAAGGGGTTCGCTCATTAAGTTGTTGTTTTATTGTTAATATATTTAAAACGGAAGGAAATTGCAAAGCATCGGAACGAGGCAAATTAAGTGGATATTCAAACACTGTCCGAGGACTGAAGGACTTTCTAATCTTCCGAAGCAGAATGCGTAGGCGGATTAAAAATTTTATTTTCTTTAATAAATTTTTTCTCTTGTAAAAGCTCGTTATGTTTATTCAAATATTGGGTTAAATCTTCTCCACGTTTAGCTGCTTCTTTCATAAGAAATTGGTTGTAGGTAAGCTGCTTCTGGATTTCATTTTTATAAATAGCTCTTATTGCATCGCGTGCAATCTGTCCGGCATCCCCCTTTTGTACTTCTGCCCCATCCTCTTCCCAACGGCTGCTTAATTGATATTTACTAAAAATTAGTTCTGTTATAAAATGTTTTAATTTTTCTAAATCTTCTGTTGAAATTTGCGTCGCACCGGAAACATAATTGAACACTGCAGGGGCATCTATCGCCTCATTGGTTTCGTACATTATTTTTAAAATGTTAGCCAACTGAGAAGAATATTTATGTGTAAATTGTTCCGGCGTCAGATATTGAAAAACAAAACCTGCAATATCATTTCCACCATCAAGGATGGCGTGCAATAAATCGCGCTCTGCTTTAGGAATTTCATCAGCATCTTCTGCATCCCGGCTGCCGTTAAAATCCGCATTTACTGATAGGTTTGCCATATCTAATTCAGTCGGTGGTAAAGCAATTTCATCAGGTATATATGTAAATGTTTCGCTGCGGCGGAGGTCTTCTTTAATATATTTTTCCAACTCTTTTTGAAGAACCGATTCATACAAACCATATTTTTCAGCAACATCCTGAATGTAAAAATTTCTTTTAATCGCATCCTTTATCTTGGCAATTGTTTGAATAATTTTTCGCACTGCTTTCGTCTGCCCTTCGGGAGTTTTAAAATATCCCTCTGTCTCAAACGCCTGAGCCATAAAATCGATAAAAGATATTGAGTTCTGAATCAGATTCTGAAATTTTTCTCTACCAAATTTTTCGATATATGAGTCGGGGTCTTCACCGCTCGGTAACTTTGCAACTCTAACATCAAGATCATTCTCGAGAACCAAATCCACTCCACGCATAGTAGCTTTCGATCCTGCCGAATCAGCATCGTAAACAATTGTTATGTTTTTTGTGTATCTGGCGATTAACTGGATTTGTTCGACAGTTAAAGCGGTTCCGCTCGAAGCAACAACATTTTTAAAACCTGCCTGGAATGTTTTAAGATGGTCGGTATAACCTTCTACTAAAATTACAAAATCTTTTTCGCGCATTGCTTCTTTTGCCTGATGGATTCCATAAAGCAGACGGCTTTTGTTGTATATAGGCGTTTCGGGTGAGTTGATATATTTGGCTAACTGGTCGTCCTCATAAATCTTTCGGGCGCCAAAACCGATAACTCTTCCCGTTGTGGAAAATACAGGAAACATAGCCCGCCCTCTGAAGTAGTCGTAGTAACTGCCATCTTCACGCTTTCTCACAAGACCTACTTTTTCTAAATACTCAAGCTGAATTTTTTGCGACTCCGCGTGCTGGATTAATCCGTCCCATGAATTTGGCGAGTAACCAAGCCCAAACATTTTTATTATTTCGTCTGTTAATCCTCGTTTGCGTAAATAATCGAGTGCAAACTTACCCTCAGTTGTACTGATGAGATTATTGTAGAAAAAAAGTGCCCCCATCCTGCATACTGCATACAAATCTTCCTGTTCACGTGCAGCGTCTTCCGTTTCCGGCGAGTATGCAGGAAGCTGAATGCCTGCCGTCTCAGCAAGTGAACGTGCCGCCTCGATGAAGGAAATTTTTTCCATCTCCATCAAAAAGGTGAATGCATTACCCCCGACACTGCATCCGAAACAATGATACATCTGTTTGTCGGGCGAAACGTTAAACGAAGGTGTTTTCTCGTTATGAAACGGGCACAAACCAATATAGTTTTTCCCTCGCTTCTTCAGCTTTACAAATGATCCGATGAACTCAACAATGTCTATCGCATTCCTGATTTCTTCTATTTTTTCTTGTGATAGTCGCAATTAGTATAAACTCAATTTTTCTGATCTGAATTTACGGATTTTGAGGGTTGGAAGCAAAGGAAAGAATTGCCAAGTTCTGTAAGTCGGATGTGATCAAAATCCGACCTACACCGCACTAACATGAAAGAGCCGACTTCTTCAGAACGTAAAACGTTCACAGTATCAAGAAATCGGCTCAATTTGATCATTGAGTTATTGGTTCATTGAATCATTGTATCAATGAATAAATGGATCAATGATTCTTACCGCATCAGCATTTATCCTCCGAGCCCCGCCCGACCAACATCTTATCAAATGACGGGCGGGGTTGAGCGAGCACAACTATTCTCCACCAAAAAAGGGAGCGTCGTTGTTGGGCGTGTTATGTGCCGTTTGCAGATAACACTTTTGGACTTCATTCATTATCCTCTATTGTCTCTTCAACCAAGAAGGCGCTCCCGTTCTTGAAGGAAAGATAATGAAAAGCAGCAGGCGTATCGAAAATGATCTTCCCACCAACAACGGATCCATAATTGTGATCCCCTTCATTACGATCAACCACTATGAATCCAAAATTATCTGACTGAGCCTCATAAACGAAATGCTTACTGTCGGGGCTGAAAACTAACTCGTTTATATGGTCATACTCTTGCTCGTCTTTCCCATCAATCACAACCCGGGATTTATTACCAAGCCGAGCCCGGTATGCGAGATGTCGACTGTCTGGACTAAAGATTGGCGATCCCACACCGTCATATTTTCTCCCCTCCTTCCCATCAATCACGACAGAGTATTTACCGCCAAATACGGCAACGTAAGCGACGTGCCTACTATCAGGGCTGAAGACAGGAGTGAATTCACCAATGCCATCATAGCGTCGTCCTTCACTGGTATCAACTACCACAAACCATCTTTCTCCCGATTTCGCTACATAGGCAAAATGTCTGGAGTCTGGACTTAGGACGAGGGCAAATACACCATCATATTTCTTCTGCTCTTTTCCCTCAATGACGACAAATTGTTTGTCGCCCAGTGCTGCTATGTATGCGACACGTTTGCTATCAGAGCTGAATAGGATACCTTTCTTGAAGCCGTCGTATAAATGTCCCCCTTTTCCGTCGACGACAACGCATTGTTGGTTGCCGGTCAATGCTACGTAAGCTACGTGTCGACTGTCTGGGCTAAAAACCAGAGTGGCTATTCCCAGGCCGTCATATCGTGGATGCTCTGTCCCATCAACGATGACAAAGTGCTTATTTCCTGCTTGAACGGGATACATAAAATGTTTGCTGTCAGGGCTTACTATCAATGTCTCCCCAAGACTAGGCAAAGCGTAGTCTGCCATTCGAGCGACAAGTCGCTCGGCTACCTTTCTGTCCAGGTGACTATTATGCGTAACGACTGACTGGCGAGGGGAGGAGGATAGAGAAGATGAGCCTATTCTGAGGAAGTGAAGCAGGTCTTGAGTATTGTAGAGATTTATATCTTCCTGTGGATGGAACGGACTGAAAACATGCATGTAGTACTGTTGTTCAGTGTTGCCAAAGATCTCATCCAAAGATTTTTCGGGTTCGAACTTAGCGGCGGGCATGAGGGTCACCATAACACCAGGATATAGTTGTTTCGGAAGCGTTGCTAACTCATTATCGATCACCTGTATCCTGTCTGACCGATTGGTGAGGAGAGCTATGAGTGCATTCTTCGTTCTTTGAGCATCCGTGCTATTTCGGTATTGTGGTGGTATCTTGACAATCACAGATACGTTGTCCAGGGGAACTTGGCCGGTGAACGAACCACTAAGCGCTCCGCAGCCACCTGTTGCGACTAGTAAGGATATCCAAAGGGTAGCGAGTGACTTCATGACTCAGTTCCTTTCTGGTTTCTGCAAATGGCATATAACGTTCTGCAAAAATACGCAATACTTTTGTGAACTATCAATAGACAAATTATTATGTGAACAAAAGTATTGAGCGAGGCTTTTTGTCATTGGTTTATACCAGCGTCGTATTTTGGCTTGTTAGACGTTCGTGCCGTTGCGTTTTAGTTAATTATGTTTTGATTAAAATGTTTATTCAAAAAAATTAATTTGCTAAAGATGATACACACTTACATTAAAACGATTCGTTATTTAGAAACAATAAGTAAAGCCTTTTATAATGTGCATAAAAATTTATAAAGTAAAAATCAATTCCAATTCGACACTGCACGAGCATCCGCCCGCCGATAGCCAAAATGTTCCGCCGAAGGCGGAAAGCGAAGCGGCATTTTGGCTATCGGCGAGCGGGAACAACGAAGCGCGACCTCCGCCGAAGGCGGAAGGGAGCGTTTGCCGTTGTTCCCGATGTTGGGCGACGTTCGCGAAGCGAACGCTTGTCGCCCAACGAGGGCGAAGCCCGCTCGCCGTTGGGCAGACGCTTATGAGCGAGCGAACGCGAGCGAATGTCTGCCCAACGTATGCGCCAAGCACGCCGTGCCGCCGTCCATGCTTTTCTATGAATGACGGCGGCATGGAGTGAGTTCAACTAAGTCGAGCGAGCGCTGGCTTGCGCGCGAGCGTTTACAAACGAATCGAACGTCGATGCTTGGCGCTGTTATGTGAAGCTTGCCTAATCTATTTGCTCAACAGAAGCTTTTTCGTCTCAGACAGCCTGCCCGCCTGCAAGCGGTAGAAATAAACACCACTTGCAAATTCGGTAGCAGACCATTGTATCGTATGTTCGCCGGCGACCAGATATTCAGAAACCAAAGTTGCAATCTTCTGTCCCAAAATGTTATGAACGCTGAGATCGACAAATCCAGAGTAAGTAAGTCGAAAACGGATTGTCGTGCTCGGATTGAAAGGGTTTGGATAGTTCTGTGACAACTGGATATTTGCGGGTAGTAAACTTTCGATGTCTATCACAGATGTCGGGACGATTACTGTGGAATAGATTTTCAAGTCTTTTAGAAACCCCTTGAAGACGGTCGCATTGCTAAAGTTTGTCACACCAAAAGTTCGGTCATACTCGGGCCCGTGTTGAATCGTGAATAGGGTAGAGCAAGCTAAGACTCCATCTAGATAAAGTTTGGCGATGGTGTTGCTACTGTCGTAGGTAATGGTCATTTCATGCCAAGTGTTGGTGGAATAGTGGAGAGTGCTTGGTTGTCTATTTTGATTGTTATAGAGAAGCGCTACAGTGCTGTCCGATTTCAAAATGCAGGCAATCCATCGCCAACCAGCGCCTCCTATGATCACAGGGCGTTCGAATTGACGGATGCTGTCCACCTTGAACTTGGCACTCACGCTGAATGTATGAAAAATCGAAGCAGGAAGAATCGGTGTTTCCGCCCGACACCAATTCGTGTCACCGAACTGATAGTTACCATTGCAATAGATACCACCCCCTATGAAAGGAGTATTCGTTAGAAGCATCGGACCGAAATGCCCCGTCGTATCATTGGGGGTCGAGTTCAAAGGGTAGTATGCTATGAGGTTGCCCTGTTGAGCGAATGCCATTCGGCATATCGCGAGCAAGATTGTGAACGTGGTGTTGAATGTTCTCATGCGTTTCTCCTTAAGTAAATGATGGGCAAGTTTCACATAACGTATGCAGTAGCAACGCATTGCTTTTGCGAACTATTAAACGACAAATTTTTCGTGAGCAAAAGCATTGAGCGATGATTTTTATTCATTGGTTTTTCTTCCAGCGTCGTTGTTTGCCGTGTTATACGCCGTTGGCACTAGCTCGAACCTTTTACCATTACGGTGACCTGTTGTGCGACTTTTGTGTTATAATCGAAGGTAAGTTTCTTATGATTCACAAGGTCGATGATTGTTCCAATAAAGCAAAGACCCGCTGTAAATAGGTATAGCAGACCCATTCCGACCTGACCAAGAATGAACCTCTGGACTCCAGCTACGACTATGAAACCCAATAGCGAGGTAAGGAGGATCATCTGTGGATCCTTCCGCCGGCTATTATATATGTTGGCAAATTGTTGAGCTTGATTGTCGCTCATTTCTTTGATTAGACCTTGAATGTAAACCATCTCATCGCCTTCGAGAGTTGGCATTAACTGCATTACGTTGGCCATATGGTCTCCTTTTGTTTGTGATGAATTGAATGTGGGTTAAAAAACTTGGTTGATAGTAAAGAGCAAACACGAAACGTAAGAATAATGATAGTTGGTATACCGAGAAAATGTATGTGGAAGGATTGACTGAATTCGCCGTGAAGAGCATATGAAACAGACCTTCCCAATCCACATCCCGGGCAATCGTTGATTCCAGTATTTTTCAAAGGGCACAGTGAAAAATTTGTGTTTGCATGTGGATCAGATAATCCGAGCCAAAGAAGGGCAACGAACCAGATTATTGGTTCATAGCCCATCTTGAAAAGTTGCATTCTGATCTTGCTAAGCACTACGATTCTAATTTTCTGACTAGTTATTCTGTGAAACTGATTTATCATCGGTCTTGGAAGGTGTGCTTTTTTGGAGATTTGAACCTAGAAAGGCTGCGGCTAAACCACCAATAACGATACCAGCAATACATTTAGCAAAAGTGGCAGATTTTACAACCGTGCCAGCATCAATTAATTTTCCTCTGCCTAGTCCTTCCCAAAATAGTCGCCATGCAATTTCTTCAATTGGGTCTAGAAAAAATCCTCGAACAATGATGATACCTAGGACTGCACCGGCAAGAAAAAACAGTGCGAATCGAATATTGGGTTTAGATGAAGGTATGGATTGGATACTATCTTTTGGTGAATTCTCAGATTTTAGATTTTGAGTTGGGATATTTACCCCCCTAGATATAAGTATTCTCTGAATTGCTTCAAAAGCCTCATCCGGATATTTATCTCTGTTGTTCTCATTCAATTTTTCCATTAAATTGTAGTAGTCTGCATCGTCCCATTTCTTGCAATACTCCCTTACTAGATTTTCATCCATAAAACTACCTTCCATTTGCGTTATAGTTATTGAGTAAAGTCCATTCACTAATGGATTCGTATTCTGGCCCTTGTGATCGAGTCATAGTAATCATATTTCCTGACCGGTGAAACGTCCATGATGGAACTTCAGCCAGGGCATAACAATTCTCATGTAAGCTGGGTGTTCCATAACCATGACTTTTGATACTTCCAAGATGAACGCTATCTCGATCAAGAATCAAAGTAAAGATACCGTTGTTTACGAATACTTCGATATTTTGATTAACTTCTACTTTTTTTTCCTCTGGTTTCTCAGCCTTGCTGCAACTCATTAAAACTAGAGTCATATGCAAGAGAGAAGATGCTGTTAGAAGCAATATGATGATCGTTTTCATTTAGCTGAAATATCTATTTAGGAGTTCCGAGTGAATCTTAGTAATTTCGGCAAGACCAGAATCTCCCTGGGCTTGTGCTGTATCGAGCCTTCTTGTGTAGATTTGAATATCTGATCTCCGTTGTCTCAACAATTCCTCGTAAGTCTTTTTCTCGTTATCATCAAGGGATGATTCAACCTCGTCAGTATATTTTTGTAAAATGTCGAGTAACTGGCGAACTCGTTTTGCTGGGTTGTTCATTTGTTTCTCCTTTCGTTTTGTGCCAATGGCGTATAACGTCCAAGTGTTTACGCCATGCCGTTTGCCGCCTATCAACAAACTCATTTTCTTTTGCGGCAAATGGCATGGAGCGAACACCATAATTTCTCTTTCAATAACGTGAGCATCGTAAACACGCTTGTTAGTTGCAGTTGCCCGTTCATTTGAGTAAAAGAAGTTTCTTTGTTCCCAAATATTTTCCTGCCTGCAATCGGTAGAAGTAGATTCCGCTTAATAAGTTGGTTGCGTCCAAGTTTGCTTGATAGTAGCCGGCTTCTTTGTTTTCGTCTATAACTGTTGCGATGCGTTGGCCGAGTGTGTTGAAGATAGTGAGTGTTACGTGAGCTGTGTGTGGCACACTATATTTTATTGTAGTGCTCGGGTTAAAAGGATTCGGAAAGTTCTGCTCTAATGTATACTCTCGTGGTAAGTTTTGTTCCTCTACTATGCCGACAAAGATAGTCATACCACTAGCAGCGAAGCTCTTAGCTCCCTCAAAGTATGTTGAGTCTAACGCCGCCACACGATAAAAATATATTGTGCCAGACGTGACATTTGAATCAGTATACGATATCGATATAGTGGAGTCGATAAGAGTGATGCTTATAGAATCTGTCCCACGGTAAATCTTGTATTGGAGAAGTCCAACAGCACCACCACCGTTTTCCCAACTTAAGTTGAGAGTTTTGCCTTGCGCTGTGATTATTAGATTTTTAGGAGGTAATTGGAGGTTAAATTCGTTGGGTTGACGAACTGTGTTTGAAATCCGAACCTCATCGATTAATCCTTGGAAATACTCGCCATAGATGTCATTTGCACCGATGCTGACAGGATCAGTTGAATTTGTTCCGATTGTTTCATTAAATGCGTCTTGATCCACCAACACACCATCGAAATAAACTCTTGCAATCGATCCATCATAGGTGCCAGCGACATGATGCCATCGACCATCAAGAAAATAAGATGGATTTACAGGCGTGGATGTTCCCAATCCCCACTTTGTATTGATTCCGAATTCAAATCGTGTCCCATTGTCACCAAAGTGCATCAAGTATCCGTTTTGTGAGTTGGGCCCATTCTTCCTCAGAAAAGTGTTGGGTCCTACCGAAAATCCAGTTGGTTTAATCCATGCCTCAAGTGTTAATAGGGGAGAAACATTCAACATCGGTGTACTGGGTACAGTCACCCTATCCGACACTCCATTGAAACTCCTCGCCTTTCCGAATCTACCATCAACAATGGTTGTTCCGATTGAAAAACCTAAGTTCCCATTACCACTCGCGTCATATACTGAGTCACGGTACACTTCATCGCAATACCAAAGAGCAACAGTGTTAGTATCAGGTACATATTGTTGTCCAAAAGCAAATCCGAAAAAAATTGATAATGACATCAAAAGTGTAAAAAAGAATGAAATGTGATTCATTGGATATCTCCTTATTAAATTATTGAAGGGGCAATTGCAACTAACATCTGTAATAACGCAATATTGCGTTATTACTGTTTTTAATTTTCGCCTATTTAAGCAATTTTTGCTTTTCATCATGTATTTTATGTTCGTCTTTCGTTATCAGGAAATCAAGCGGACTACGGATGCGTCCGAGCCCTTTCGGACTAACATGTGTGTAGATTTCAGTGGTCTTAACACTCTGGTGACCCAACAACTCCTGAATATATCTTAAATCGGTTCCGTGATCTAATAAGTGCGTTGCAAACGAGTGACGCAGGGTGTGCATTGAAACATGTTTGGTAATTCCACTTGCCTGTATGGCTCTCGCTAAAACTGCTTGAATACTGCGCGCTGCCAAATGTTTATCGCTTGTATCTCCTTGGAAAAGCCAGCCGCTGGTTCCAAGCTTATACTTTTTCCAATATGCAATTAACTGTCCTCGTAACGATTCTGGAAACACTGTGAACCTATCTTTCTTGCCCTTCGCATTACGAATATGAATTAGTCCGCGGTTACCATCAATATCTTCTATTTTTATTCGAACCAATTCACTTACACGTAAACCGCTTGCATACGCAAGCATCAACATAGTTTGATGTTTTAAATTGTGTACCGCCCTGAATATCCTTACAACCTCTTCTTCATTTAAAACATCGGGTAATTTTTTCTCCTTCATCGGACGATGTACAGAACCAATCACGAACGGCATCTTGTACAATTCAACAAACAAAAATCGCAACGCATTGAAAACCTGATTAACTGTGCCCGATGAAAATCTTTTATTGTCGATGAGATGCAGAAGATATGTTCTGATTTCATCTGAAGTAATGTTTTTCGGATGTCGAGGATGTATGTATTGCAAAAACGACCTTATACAACTCTTATATACTTTGATTGTCTTAATACTATAATTCCGAAGCCTTAATTCTTTTTTAAGTTCTCCAATAACTTCGTCGGACGGTGTTTCAACGTCCTTTAGCTCAGTTGATCTTATTATAGTTGGGAAACGTTTTTGAAGTGTTGAGTCTATTTCTATCTTTTTATCTTCAAATATTTTTAATATCTTCTCAAGTGTTTCTTCCTCTATGGGGAAGCTCCAACACTTTTCATTTGGTTGCCACCTGTGTCCAGGTCTTTTCTTCACCTCCTTTATGTATTCTTCATTATACCGAAACGATACACCTATCCGCTGTTCGACTTTTGTAGAATGCTCTCCGACAGAATCGACTAAAAATATCTTTACATCAGCTTCATCTTTTTCCAAGCCAAGTCTGAACACTGTGTCCGATGAACCCAACTCCACTACTTTGGAACCCAACGATTTCGTATTGAAACCTCGCCATGCAGTTCCGCTTTTCTGTATCTGTGAATTAATTTGAATTATCTTATATCCTTTATCTTAGGTTTATTTATTCAAATAGTCAATACCTAATCTGAACCATTCTATACCAGTCAAACCCGCCGCACAAAAAAACTCCAAAAAACCTTTGTGTTGACAGCACAAATATAAAACTTAATTTTTAAAAAGTCAAGTTATTTCATTTAAAAAATTTATTTTTTGATTAGCAAGGTAAAAAATCTTAACAACTATCCCCAAGGGGAAATTGCTCATTTCCGATGGTAAATCCTTTACTCTACGAGTCGTAGAAACTATCCGATAACCGTCATTCTGCCCCGAAAAATGCAACAGTTGGTAATGTTATCATAAACGTTGTCCCTACCCATACCATCTGTTTTTGTCGAAAAGTTTGGCTCGAAAATACGGTCCCTAACTGCACATTTCTATCAATAATTTTTGCGGAAACTGTAAGAGCCCCTCTCTCATTCATCGCCTGTATAGAATTACGGATTATGTTTATAAATGCCCGTCGCAATTCTTCTCTATCGGCGTTAATATTTAATTCGTTATCCTTTATTTCTAATATAAATTCTACATTTTCGTATTTAGTGAACAATTGGACTGCTTCTTTTAATACTTCACCTATATTGCAAGCAGTGGGTTTTCTCTCTGGCATTCTGGCGAAGTTGGAAAACTCCGATGCGATCCGGCTTAGGGCTTCGATTTGTTCATTTATCATGGCAACCGACTGCTTCAATATCTCACCGAAGTTGTGAACTCCATCCTTATGCGCATGGAACAGATGTTGAACTGCTAACTTTGTCGGGTGAGTAGCTGTGATAGATTGCTAAAACAGGTCCGGCTTGCTTCAGTCCGTTCGCTTGTATGAACGCCATCAGTTCTCGGTATATCGCTCCAAGCTTCTGAGATATCTCCGCCGGCTTGCAGGTCTCGCGTATGCTGATTATTGTTTGCGGCGGAATTGTTTCAGTGTCGATTATGATAGGTGGTAAACTTTCGCACAATATCTTCATGTTGTTCAGCCCTTTTTCAAAATCAGGACATAACATCGCATCCATCATTAGTCCAAAATATTTTGCAAACGGGTTCATCCCTAATTCGGTTTCCATCGACCAGGTTACTTTAATTCCGTCAACAACTTTTTCCAACTTATAACTTCCTGTTGCAACCCCACTCTCAATAAAGTCCATAGATGTAACTACAAATTCGAATGGAATGCTTTCAGTGATTTTCAGAATTCCGTTCCCAACTTTTGGGTGTGTACTTTCCCATTTGTAAACTGCCTCCTTACCACCGGGAGGACCTTCATAAGTCAATTTCATGTTCGAATCGATCTGATGCCAAGGCGACCACTTCTCCCAATTCTTCAAAGTATTTATTTGGTTGAAGATTACCGGTGCTGTTGAATTGATAACTATATTTCTTTCGACAATAACTTTTGAAGGAAGGAACAACGAAACCACAACAAATAACACTACAATTATTAAAATTGTAAGTCCAAAAATTTTTAAGAATTTCATAAAGCCCTCGTTTTTTGTTATTGTAAAACTAAATAGAATAAGAGAAAAATACAAATTTTTGCATTTATCAAGGAAATTGCTTTAATTTAACACACTTTTAATAAAAATTTGGAGATAAAAATGACAACAATAGTAGATGTTTTTGCAAGAGAAATATTAGATTCACGCGGCAATCCGACAATTGAAGTCGATGTAATGTTAGAAAGCGGCGTTTTAGGAAGAGCGGCTGTTCCAAGCGGTGCATCAACAGGCGAACACGAAGCAGCCGAATTACGCGATGGCGATCTGCCCGCATCATCAGTGCCAGGAGGGCAGGCGGGCAAAATGCGTTACAACGGAAAAGGAGTTTTAAAAGCAGTTGAGAATGTAAATGAAACAATTGCTGATGAAATTATCGGATTTGATTCACTCGATCAGGTTGGTATCGATGAAATGCTGATCAATCTGGATAATACCGACAACAAAAGTAAACTTGGAGCAAATGCAATATTAGGTGTATCGCTTGCGGTTGCAAAAGCTGCAGCAAGCGCGCTGGACATTCCGCTTTACAGATACATCGGTGGAGTAAATGCCCGTGTGCTGCCCGTTCCGCTGATGAATATTTTGAACGGCGGAAAACATGCCGACAATAATGTTGATATACAAGAATTTATGATCGTTCCCGTTGAGGCCGAATCGTTTGCAGAAGCATTGCGAATGGGAACAGAAGTTTTCCACTCGTTGAAATCTGTTTTGAGTAAGAAAGGTTATAACACATCGGTCGGAGATGAAGGAGGATTTGCGCCAAATTTGAAATCGAACGATGAAGCTATCGAAGTTATTTTGGAAGCTATCGAGAAAGCAAAATACAAAGCCGGCAAAGATATTTATCTTGCGCTCGATGTTGCGTCGAGCGAGATGTATCAAAAAGGAAAATATGTTTTCTACAAATCGGATAAGTCGAGTAAATCGGCTGAGCAGATGGTAAAGTTTTACGAGAAGTGGGTGAAGCAATATCCGATCATCTCGATTGAAGACGGAATGGCTGAAGACGATTGGAAAGGTTGGAAAATTATGACCGAAGCTTTGGATGATAAAATCCAGATTGTTGGCGATGATTTGTTTGTAACTAATACTGAAAGATTATCGCGTGGTATCGACGAAGGAATTGCCAATTCAATCCTCATCAAAGTAAACCAAATCGGGACGCTCACAGAAACATTGAACTGCATCGAGATGGCAAAACGTGCAAGCTACACTTCGATAATCAGTCATCGTTCAGGTGAAACTGAGGATACAACGATTGCCGATATTGCGGTTGCCACGAACGCCGGACAAATAAAAACCGGCTCGACAAGCAGAACCGATAGAGTTGCAAAATACAATCAACTGATTAGAATTGAAGAAGAATTAGACACGACCGCAGTTTATGCGGGTATGGCTGCTTTTAATATTCAAAAATAAATTATTATTAGTATGACGATAAAATTTGGAACAGATGGCTGGCGCGGTGTTATTGCACAGGATTTTACATTCGAGAATTTAGAAAAAGTAACTCTGGCAACTGCGCTGCATTATAAGCGGCATAAAAAAATCGGTAACGGTATTGTTGTTGGATACGACGGACGGTTTCTTGGAAAAGAATTTGCCGAGAGGGTAGCAGTTGTTTTAGCAAACTCCGGTATTCGGGTAAAATTGTCGGATAAAATTTCATCAACACCGATGATTTCTCTTTTAACGAAAAAGTTAAATGCTGCTGCCGGTATCGTAATCACCGCAAGTCATAATCCGCCACGCTACAGCGGTTATAAAATAAAAGGTGAGTTTGGCGGGCCTGCATTCCCTGAAACAATAGATAAAGTTGAAGAACAGCTTGCACAAATTATTCAATCAAAAAAAGAAATCACTCTTAAAAAATCATTGTCCACTTTGGCTGCAGAAGGAAAAATCGAATACATAGATATGACGAAGATGTATTTGGATGATATCAAGAAAAAATTTGATATTAAGATGATTAAAGATTCCGGTATCAGAATAATGCACGATGCAATGTATGGTGCGGGTATGGATGTGCTGACCCAACTTCTTCTAAATGCAGTTCAAATCCACGGCGAGTTTAATCCCTCGTTCGCAGGAACGAATCCCGAACCTATAGAGCCGAATTTAAAAGAGTTGATGCTGAAAGTAAAGTCTGGAAAATTTGATCTCGGTATTGCCACCGACGGCGATGCCGACCGGATTGGTATCGTTGATGAAAAAGGAAATTATGTTGACCCGCACAGAGTTTTCTCGCTTCTCCTGAAATACTTAGTAGAAGAAAAAGGTTTGCGTGGTGAAGTTGCGCGTTCGTTTACTGTTACCGATATCGTTGAACAGCAGTGTGAAAAATACGGTATCAAATTGCACACGACACCCGTCGGATTCAAATATATATGCCAATTGATGAACGAGAAAAAAATTATCATCGGTGGTGAAGAGAGCGGCGGACTCGGGGTTCACGGGCATATTCCCGAACGAGATGGAATTTATCTTGGTCTGCTGATAGCCGAAATCATTATCAAACGTAAAAAATCGTTGAGCGAATTGATAAAAGAATTAGAAGCCGAATACGGAAAACGATTTTATAAAAGAATTGATCATCATATAACTCAAAAAGAAAAAATTCAAATAATGAAGCGGTTCAAACCTTCGCTGAAAGAAGTTGCCGGAATTCCGGTACGTCGAATTGAAACTATAGATGGATTTAAGTATTATATTGAAAACGGATGGATGTTAGTGCGTCCCTCCGGAACTGAACCGTTAATCAGATATTACGCAGAAGCCGAAAACATCAAGAAAGTCGATAAAATGTTAAATTGGGCAATGGGAAAGTAAACCTATGCAATACAATTTATATTACAACATAATGCCCGATGGAACTGTAAAACAGATCAATCCATTTACGGAAACTGAAGTTTGGGCGGTTCCGGGCAGAAGTGCGAAACCAATTAGCAACGAGATACCATCTACGGCAAAGCCGTTGGAAAAAAGTAATCTTCGCGATTACTGTAGTTTTTGTCCGGATAGATATTTTGATACGCCACCGGAAAAAGCAAGGTTAATAAAGGTGGAGGACAGTTATAAAACCTTGAAATATTTACCTGGAGAAAAATATTCTGAAACCACGGCTGAATTTAGAAGAATCACAAATTTGTTCGAAATAGTTACACTCGATTATTGGCGGAAAAACTATAGTTACAGGATTCCGGAAGAAAGAAAAAAATGGCGCGACGAATATCTTTCAACTCCAAAAGGTATAATGCATATCGAGGGCTTGTTAGATTTCAAATTAAAACAATCAGGAAAAACTGAAGAACAAATTAAAAAAATGCACGCATACGATAAGCTTGCTATGGCAGATGCATTTTTTGGAGGTTCGCACGAGATAGTTATTGCACGGTCGCATTTTCAACCGGATGCCGAATGGGACTCGCAATTCTTCTCATCCGGAATGATGAGTCCTGAGGACCACTATCAATATTTTAAATTCACAATAGATGCGATGAAAGATATCATTGACAATAACCGGTATGCAAGATACATAAGTGTATTTCAGAATTGGCTGAGACCTGCAGGCGCTTCGATGGATCATCTTCACAAACAACTTGTAGCGCTAGACGAGTGGGGTTCTTCGATTCTACGGCAAAATAAAATGCTGCGCGAAGACCCGAATGTATATAACGATTTATCCGTAAATTTTGCAGCCCGATTTAACTTAATCATCGCTGAAAACGATTACGCAATCGCTTTTGTTGGAATCGGACACAGATTTCCTACGATTGAGATTTATTCAAAATCGCATGCCGGAAGGCCATACGAACATACGGACGCAGAAATTCGTGGCTTCAGTAATCTTGTTCATACGTTTCATGTTGCTATGGGAAGTGGTATATCGTGTAACGAAGAATGGTACTACACACCTGTCGATTCTGTTTACAAAATGCCTTGGCATGTATTAATCAAGTGGCGAATAAATGTACCGGCAGGTTTTGAAGGTGGAACCGGAATTTATTTGAATCCAATGACCCCCATTGAACTGCGAGATAGGATTGTACCGAGGTTGTATCAGATTCGTGACGAAGGGAAAATTAACGGTACACGCATAGCAGAAGAGTGCCTAATTTATCCGAATCCGCTGCTCTATTATCTGAAGTAAATTAATATGAAAGAAAAAATAAAAAATCAAGAATTTACTCCTGCGGTTCGTGAATCACTTGTCAGGCAGTTAAAAGCTTTGGCTTACAATTTATGGTGGACGTGGAACCCTGAAGCCGGAGCTTTGTTTCAAGAATTATCTCCCCTTGTTTGGGAACAGAGCAATCACAGTGCAGTAGCAGTTTTAAAACGAGTTTCTGATAATGAATTACGAGCGCGCTTTGGCGATCCGCATTTTGCCGAACGGGTAAAAAAAATATTAGATGAATATTCGGAATACATTCACAACACTAACACCTGGTGTGTCCGGAATGCGCCGCATCTTTTAGAAAAACCGGTTGCTTATTTTTCAGCAGAGTTCGGCTTGCACGAGTGTTTACCGATTTACTCAGGGGGTCTTGGAATTTTAGCCGGCGACTTTGCCAAATCGGCGAGCGACCTTGGTGTATCTTTCGTGGGAGTTAGCTTGTTTTACCGGCTCGGTTATTTCAAACAAAAAATTTCAGACGATGGCTGGCAGCAGGAAGAATATCCTCCTGTCGATCACAGTGAAGTTCCAATACGGCTTTTAGTAGATGAATACGGAACGCCCATCGAAACATCTGTAACAATTGGGCATAGCACTGTCAAGCTGCAAGCGTGGCGTTTGAGAGTTGGCAGGGTGGAAATAATTTTACTCGATAGCAACCATCCGGATAACGAGTTGCACTTCAGAGAACTCACCGGCAGGGTTTACGGCGGCGATGTTTCCACAAGAATAATGCAGGAATTT
>JAUXOG010000081.1 GCA_030682385.1 Bacteroidota bacterium | reverse complement strand
GGGCAGTGAATCCTGTACCTGTAATGTTATGAAATTCTATTCTTTGTTCGATGTTGCCGGATTCGCCAATATAATATTTATCGGCTCTCTCAGAATGCAATATATAAACCCAGTGTTCCATAAAATAGAAAACCTCAAGTTGTTTTTTGCTTGAGGTTTTAATGGCTCCGCGAGTAGGACTCGAACCTACAACCCTGCGGTTAACAGCCGCATGCTCTACCATTGAGCTATCGCGGAATATTTTGCGAAGTAAATATATCGAATTTTTATAACATAGTCAATTATTTTTTGATTTTACAGTTAAAAAACAATATATTTTAATACAAGTTAATACAACATCAATTTAATAAGGAATCAAAATGAAATTTCCCGGCGGCGGAATGCCAAATATGCAAGGAATGTTAAAGCAAGTTCAAAAGATGCAGGAAAAAATGGCTCTGGTGCAAGCCGAGCTTGAAAATAAAATAATCACCGCTGAATCGGGCGGGGGTATGGTTAAAGTAACTGCTAACGGCAAACAACAGATAATAAAAATCCAGATAGAAAAAGAAGTAATCAATCCCGATGATGCCGAGATGCTTGAAGATTTAATTATTGCAGCAGTTAATAAAGCTCTTGAGGATGCTCAAAAAATGGCTCAAGAAGAAATGAACAATGCCACATCGGGAATGATGCCAAACATTCCCGGCTTGAACATTCCCGGTTTATAAAAAATTTTTGTATGTTGTATACATCAGAATCACTTGAGCTTTTAGTTGAAGAATTAGCACAGCTTCCCGGTATCGGGCGAAAAACCGCGCAACGACTCGCAATGTATATTATGAAACTCCCACGCGAAGAAGTTGTAAACATTGCAAAGGCAATGGTGGGCGTAAAGGACAAAGTAAAAAACTGTTCTATCTGCTCAAACTTTACCGAAGACGATCCGTGCCTGATTTGCTCAAGTCCAAAAAGAGATGGAAGCATGATCTGTGTGGTTGAAGATCCAAACGATGTTATTGCAATTGAAAAAACCAATGAGTTCATTGGTTTATATCATGTGCTCGGCGGGTCGTTGTCGCCGCTCGACGGAATCGGTCCAGAAGATATTAAGGTAAAAGAACTTCTGCACCGTATCAATGAAAATACAGGCGAAATAATTTTAGCTCTAAATCCGAATGTTGAAGGCGAAGCAACAACGCTTTATCTTTCACGATTATTAAAACCTCTCGGTCTAAAAGTAACACGCATCGCACGCGGCATTCCTGTCGGCGGCGATTTGGAATTTACCGACGAGGCAACTCTCTCGCGAGCAATAGAAGGACGTGTACAAATTTGAATTTATTTGCACAAATATTTTTTTTAATTTCATTTACTCTATTTTCAGGATGCGATATATTCTCTACTCGCATACCCGAAAAGCCATCGCAAACAATCTCATCTTTCATACAACCTACTACTGCCGAAATTGTTCTTGTAAATTTTAAAAATGCGATCGAAGAATATAACGTGGATAACTATATCAAGTGTTTTGTCGATCCTAATTTTTCAGAACAGAAATTCAAATTCGTTGCATCCGCAGAAGCCGGAATAGACAGAACAATATTTGAGGATTGGAGCTTGGAGTCGGAGCGGCAGTATATTACAAATTTAGGAAAACCCCTTTTCACAAGTGCCAAACTTATTTTAACACCAAAAGGCGAAACGGTTGTAGCTACCGATTCAGTTATTTATAATTTCGACTATTCGCTTGATTATCCGCATAGTAATCAAAATTATAATGTTATCGGTAATTTACGCTTTTACATAGGCGCCGATCGGAACCGGAATTGGAGTATTTACAAGTGGGAAGATTATAAAACCACTTCTTCAATGACCTGGAGTTATCTGAAAGCTGTTTTTAGTACTGGATTGTAATAATGTTTTCGATGATGAAATTTTCACTGGTTTTGTTCGCTTTCACTTCGACTACGTGTATAAATCCTTTTGCACCGGGATGGGACGAAGAAACAGATAAATCAATTTGTCCCAACTTAAACGAGATTGATGGTGTATTGTGTAATTTCAGGAATGCATATTTATTTAAGGATACTACAATTTATGGAACTTTAATCAGCCCGAATTTCAATTTTATTTACCGCGATTACGATCGCGGCGTTGATGTATTGTGGGGCAGAGACGACGAGATGCGAACGACATACGGACTTTTTCAGAGTGCCGCCGCACTTTCATTGATCTGGAACAACGAGGTTTCGTCAAGCGGCGATTCGGTGCGTCAAACAATCGTCCGCAGTTTTAATCTCACAATTACTTTTAACCCCGGCGACATTGTACGTATCGACGGGTATGCTAATTTAACATTTGAACGTGAATCTTTTTTATCGCCCTGGAAAATAGTAAGATGGCGCGATGAATCGAATTTTTAATAACTAACTATAATTAAATTATGAATCTTATCTACATACTTAAGGAAGGTTACTCCGGTTTTAAACGGGCAAAGCTGGCTGCCGCAGCTTCAGTAATTACAATTTCTATCTCTCTGCTTTTAGTAGGGCTTTTTTTAATTGTTTCACTCAATACCTCGCGTATCATCTCTTTGATAGAGGATAAAGTTGAGATTGAAGCTTTTCTGCAAGAACCGATTACAAAAAATCAAATTAACGAAGTACAAAAATCAATTCTTTTCACCCCTGGGGTTGATAGTGTTCAGTTCATATCTAAGGAAGAAGCTGCTCAGATTTTCAGGCAAGATTTCGGTGAAGATATTTATTCGGTTCTCGACTTTAATCCACTCCCTCCTTCTTTTAAAATTTCTCTAAAAGATCATTATAAAAAAACTGAACTTGCAAGCCGGGTTGTTGAATCAATCAGATCTATAAAGGGGGTAGAGGAAGTTGCCTATCGAAAAGAGCTTATTGATTTCTTAGAAAAACGCACCCTATTATTAAACATCATTGGATTAGTCGTTGGAATTATTTTCGGCGTCTCTGCTATTTTTCTAGTGGCAAATACCATACGGCTTGCTATTTACTCGAAACGGAAAATTATACAAACAATGAAATTGGTCGGCGCCACAAAATGGTTTATTCGAACGCCTTTCTTGCTCGAAGGAATTCTACAAGGTATTCTTGGAGGCATATTTTCTGCTATCATGCTCTGGGTTGTAATATTTTTTACTTCTCAATGGTTGACCGCCGAACTCTCCGAATTTCTAAAAATCGACTTTTCTCTTTATCTCATATTAGCGCTGATGGGGGCAGTATTCGGCTTAGTAGGCAGCATAATTTCTGTACGCAGGTTTATTAGTCAAACTATTGTTAAATAAAATTTTTTTTTAGGAATTTTTTTAGTTTTTGCTTGCTTTCGTAAGAGTTTCTATTTATACTTATACAAGTATTTATCAACATTTGAAGCTGTTGATAAATTGTTAATAACTTTTAACGAAGAAAAACCCTCTCATTTCGTATCAATTTGATTTGATTTTAAGGTGCTTGATAAAATGTGGATAACTTTTTATTAATGATGTTTTGTGCTTTATTTTAAAGAAGTTACAACTTCAATTTAATGTGGATAATATAGTTATAATTGTTAACTTCTTACTTTTCGTAAACTCGAAAATGTTAACAACTTTGTTAATAACCTGTAGATAAGTGTTGATAATTATTAATTTAGGTTTAATATGATTACATTTTTAGATACCAAAAACCCTGAAAATTCAGAGGTTTTAACAGAAAATTTAAACGGGCAATCCTCCGATGTATGGACTCAGTGCCTCTCTATAATCGGTGAAAAGGTAAGCCCCCAAAGCTTTAACACTTGGTTTGAGCCTATGAAGCCTCTGAGTGTTGATGGTAAAATTTTAACGCTTCAAGTTCCAAGTAATTTTTTTCACGAATGGATAGAGGATAGATATTCCGACCTTCTGAGTGAGGTGATAAAAAATGTTTTAGGCAATTCAGGAAAAATAAATTTTTTAGTTAACTCCGAAATGTCCGACAACGAACCCAGCAAGACACTGTGGGACGATCAAGATAAATCTTCATCAAACAATTTTACTGATATTAAAAAGGATTCGCAATACCCAGCATACCTCACGTCAAAAGAGAAAACTTACAACAAGCCGGTCAACTCTGCTTTAAACCCGAAAAACATTTTCGATAACTACATCAAAGGCGAAAGTAACCAACTTGCACGAGCGGCAGCTTATGCGGTTGCAAACAATCCGGGTGGTACGCAGTTTAACCCGCTTGTTATTTATGGCGATGTTGGTTTAGGTAAAACCCATTTGATTCAGTCTATCGGAAATCATGCCCTTCAAAACGGCAAAGCCAAGCGGGTTATGTATGTAACAAGCGAAGTTTTTACATTAGAATTTGTAGATTCAATTCAAACCGATAAAGTAAATAACTTCTCGAACTTTTACAGAAGTATGGATATTTTGATTGTTGACGATATCCAATTCTTCGAGGGAAAAGATAAAACTCAGGACCACTTTTTCCATACATTTAACACACTATATCAATTAGGAAAACAAATTGTACTCTCAAGCGATAGACCTCCAAAAGAGTTAAAAGGACTTAACGACAGGTTGATATCGCGTTTTCAATCAGGATTAACAGCCGATATACAATCGCCCGACCTTGAGATGCGAACAGCAATACTCCGAAAGAAAAGCGAAGATAACGGTATCGAGTTAAGGCAGGATGTTATCGAATTCATCGCAGCTAATGTTACTTCTAACATCCGGGAACTTGAAGGCTGTTTAATAAGTCTGTTAGCTCACTCATCAATAAGAAGCAGAGAAATTGATCTCGACCTTGCAAAAGATGTTGTCCGTTCTATTATCGGCGAAATTAAATCGCATATTACTATCGAAGATATCCAGCGTATCGTTTGCGATTATTTTAACATTCCCGAAAACTATATTCGTGCTAAAAACAGAAAGCAGGAAATTGTTTTAGCCCGGCAATTAGCTATGTATCTTTCAAAAGAAATTACAAACTCATCGTTAAAAACAATCGGCTTACACTTTGGCGGAAGAGATCACAGTACGGTTATACACGCTATCCAGACTATCGAAGATCTTACTAAATCCGAAAAAAAATATAATGATATGTTGCAGCAACTGAGGTCAAAAATTAAGATTGGTTCACGTGTATAACTTGTTGATTGATGTGGATTCAATGTTCATAAACTTAACATTTTTTTCTGTCTCTTGTTTTGATTTTAAAATTGTTAGTATTTTTCAACTTATCAACATTAAATCAACAGGCATTTTAAACATTTTTTTATCAATACGCATTTTAATAAGCAATTATTTCAACTTATCAACATATCCACAGCCCTTATTATTATACTTCTTTTTATTTATTAATTAATAATAAGATAGAAGCAAAATATGTGGGGATAAATCTTGTATATCACACGAAAAAATCGTAAATTTACACATAAAAAATATATTATTAACAATACCTCAAACATTAAGGAGGATTAAATGAAATTTTCCGTTTTAAGCGGTGAACTGCAAAAAATTTTAATTAAAACAGGTAGTGTAATTCCATCAAAATCTGCATTGCCAATTTTAGAAAATTATATGTTCAGTCTGAAAGGTAACACACTGACTGTAACGGCGACAGATATGGATGTTTCCATTTCATCGTCGTTAAAAACGAAAGGTGAAAAGGACGGGAGTATAATTATTCCGGCTAAAAGATTAATGGATACGATCCGGGCGCTCCCGCTAAATGTTGAAATTGAAATTTCTGCGGATATTGAATCTTGTAAAATTTTAATGAAAACTGATAAAGGCGAATACCGGCTAACAGGACAAACCTCAGATGAGTATCCACAGATTCCTGATTCTAAAGATGAAAGCAAAATATTTATTGAAACTGAACTTCTTAAAAAATTAATAAGTAAAGCTATGTTTGCTGCAAGCAGCGACGAACTGCGTCCGGCTATGACAGGAGTTTTGTTCCAGATAAAGAAAAACGAAATCCGCTCAGTAGCCACCGATGGACACAGGCTTGTTAAATTTATTTATTCAGATTTCGAATCTCCGAATTTCGAAAAAGAAATTATTTTACCGACGAAAACTTTGAACGTTATTTCAAGATATTTAGATGAAAAACTAAATTCAATTTCAGTTAATGATTCTCACGTTACTTTCCATTTCGAGAACACGATACTTAACTCAAAAATAATTGACGAAAAATATCCTAACTACGAAAGCGTAATACCTACCGACAATAATTTATTATTGACCGTAAATAAAAACGAACTCCTTTCCTCTGTTCGCCGTGCTTCGTTTTATGCAAGCAGCACAACTCATCAAGTAAGATTTTTTGCTGAAAAGAATTTACTGACGATATCTGCTGAAGATATCGACTTTGGCAGCGAAGCAAAAGAAACGATACCTTGCGAGTTTTCGGATAACACATTAGAAATTGGGTTTAATGCAGTTTACATTATCGACATTTTAACACACATCGAAAGCGAGGAAGTTGAGTTCAATCTTTCCAGCCCGAACAAAGCTGCTGTTGTTATACCGAAACCAAAACAAGAAAAAGAAGATTTATTGATGTTAGTAATGCCTGTAAGGCTGAATAATTAGTTGTAAATGTTTATTGAAAATATAAGGTTAAAAAATTTTCGTAATCATGCTGATTCTTATTTAGAATGTGGCGATAAAGCAAACATTATTTTAGGCGATAACGGCGAAGGCAAAACAAATTTACTTGAAGCCGTCTCGTATATCTCGTTAACAAAAAGTTTTTATGCAAGCAACGACTCGGTGATTGTTAATATCGGTGAAACCATCTTTCAGATTGAAGCAAACATGGTTTCCGATAATGGTATTAAAACCAAAATCCACATCGGTTACGATTTAACGACGGGCGAGAAAGTTTATTCAATTAACAATCGAAGGATAGAAAAATTTTCATCGGTTATAGGTAAATTTCCTATTGTTTTTTTATCTCCCGAAAATTCAAATATAACTTTCGGCGGTCCGGCTGAAAGGCGAAAATTTTTAGACCTGGTTTTATCGCAATCGAATCAAACATATTTCGAGGACCTTTCGGAATACCGGAAAGTAGTCCGCCACAGAAATAAAATTCTGAACGATGCAAAATTTCATAAAAACGACCCAATCGCTTTGTTAGAACCGTGGAATGAACAATTAATCAGGTTCGGTTCACGCATCATGGTCAGGCGAAGGAACTTCGTAAACGAATTTCAGGAGTATATTTTTTCCGCCTACAAAAAGTTAGTTGATTTGCGCGAAGTTCCATCGATGGAGTACGAACCATCCTTCAAAACAGGAAATTCGGAAAAAGACGAGATGGTGTTCGAAAATTTTAAAACCGAGATTGACCGGAAATATAAAGAAGAATTACGCTTAGGTTCAACTCTGGTAGGTCCGCACCGCGATGAAATTAGTTTCAAGATTAACGGACTTGAACTGCGTAAATTTGCTTCGCAAGGCCAGCATAAAACTTTCTTTGTAGCTTTAAAAATAGGTGAGTTTTTTTATCTCAAAGAGAGATGCCGTGAAAATCCGATTCTTTTGTTGGACGATGTTTTCAGCGAATTAGACGACAACCGAGCCCAACAGATGCTGCTGTTGATAGAAAATTTGAATCAAACTTTTATTACTTCAACTAACTTCGATATTTTCGATAAGGTGCTCAGTTTTGGAGAGAAGAACAAGAAGGTTATCGTTCGCAACGGCAAAATCGCGATCAGCTAAAATTAAAACGCTTGATAGTGTAATCGGGTCGGTACTAAAACATTACAAACTAGACGCTCGATTAAAACAGGTGGTAGCATTGGACATTTGGAACGAGGTTGTTGGCGAGCAAATTGCAAGTGTTGCAAAAGCCCAAAGAATAGAACACGGAAACCTGATTGTCCATGTCGAAAAATCGGTGTGGCGTAACGAGCTGCAGTTTTTGAAAAAAGAAATTATTAAAAAATTAAACGATAAACTAAAAGAAGAAATTGTAAAAGATATAGTTTTCAGGTAAATAAATTATGGCAAAAGAAAAAACTAAAGTTAGTAAAAACGGGGAATACGGCGCCGAAGATATTACAGTTCTAAAAGGGTTAGAAGCTGTCCGCCGCCGACCGGCGATGTACATCGGCGATGTGAGTGCTCGCGGACTTCATCACCTCGTGTACGAGGTTGTAGATAACTCGATAGACGAAGCTCTTGCGGGGTATTGCAAAAACATAACAGTATCTATCAACAAAAACGGTTCGGTTACTGTTGAAGACGACGGGCGCGGAATTCCAACCGATATCCATCCCGAAGAAAAAAAATCGGCGCTGGAAGTTGTAATGACTATTCTGCACGCCGGCGGCAAGTTCGATAAGAATTCTTACAAAGTTTCAGGCGGTTTGCACGGCGTTGGTGTTTCGGTGGTCAATGCCCTCAGCGAAACTTTAGAGGTCGAAGTTAAACGCGAAGGTAAATTATTCTATCAAAAATTTAAACGTGGCGACCCGGTGGCGCCGGTTAAAGTTATTGGTAAATCGGAAAAAAATAAAACAGGCACAAAAGTTACTTTTTATCCGGACGATCAGATTTTTAAAAACCGGGTTTTCAAATACGAAACTATTGCCGAACGTTTGCGTGAACTTGCTTTCCTCAATTCTGAAGTTATCCTGCGCATAGTAGATTTACGTGAAGGAGAAGAACAGGAAGATACGTTCCACTTTAAAGGCGGCTTGGTTGAATTTGTAAAATACATCGACACTACACGGCAGGCAGTTATCAAAAAAGTATTTTATGCCCACGGAGTGGCAAAAGATGAGAACGATAGAAATGTTGATGTCGAAGTTGCTTTACAATACAACGACAATTACACAGAAAATGTTTACACTTACGTAAACGATATCAACACACACGAAGGCGGAACGCATTTGGTTGGTTTCCGGACAGCTCTTACACGAACACTAAACAGCTTTGCCTCAAAAAACAATCTCGTAAAAGAAAACAGCGTAAACCTTACCGGCGACGACTTCCGCGAAGGTTTGACGGCGATAGTCAGCGTTAAAGTTCCTGAGCCGCAGTTTGAAGGACAAACCAAAACCAAACTTGGCAACAGCGAAATTAAAAGCATTGTCGAATCCCTTGTTGGCGAGCATTTATCGAATTGGTTAGAGCAAAACACACCCGACGGCAGACGGATAATCGAGAAATGCTTGCTTGCCGCTGAAGCTCGCGAAGCAGCACGTAAAGCGCGCGATTTAACACGACGCAAAAGCGCTCTCGGTTCAACAAGTTTGCCCGGCAAGTTAGCCGACTGCTCGATTAACGACCCCGACCATTGCGAGCTTTACCTCGTTGAAGGCGACTCGGCAGGCGGAAGCGCTAAGCAAGGACGCGACAGACGTTTTCAAGCGATACTTCCGATGAAGGGAAAAATTCTGAACGTCGAGAAAGCACGCCTTCACAAAATTTTGGAGAACGATGAAATCCGTGCAATCTTTACGGTTATCGGAACAGGTGTCGGCGAAGATTTCGACGCCGCTAAAATACGTTACGGTAAAATTATTATCATGTGCGACGCCGACGTCGATGGATCGCATATCAGAACACTCCTGCTTACACTTTTCTTCAGATATATGAAAGAAATAGTTGAACTCGGACACGTTTATATTGCACAACCACCCCTCTACAAAATCAAAAAAGGGAAACAGGAATTTTATGCTTACGACGATGAAGAAAGAAACGAGATTCTTAAACGAATGAAAAGCGAGAAGTCGAAAAAAACGGACACAGAAACAGCAGTCGAAATTCCCGAAGGCGAACCTGTAAGTTCCGAAGGTTTTGTTATTTCACGATTCAAAGGTTTAGGAGAAATGAATCCTGAACAGTTATGGTCAACTACTATGAATCCGGAATCACGAACCATACTTCAGGTTACAATTGAAAACGCAGCCGATGCCGACAGAACTTTCTCGATACTAATGGGCGACGACGTAGAGCCGCGTAGAGCATTCATTGAGAAGAATGCTAAGTATGTTAGAAACCTTGATGTGTAAGAAAATATTCTTTTAAAGATGGATACAAAAACATTATTTAAAATTTTAAACGATAATAATATTAAGTATGTGGTGATAGGAGCCGCTGCTTTTCCTGCACATGGTTATTCACGAGCGACACAGGATATAGATATTTTTGTCGATTCATCAGAGGATAATTTAAAAAAGCTGCGTATCGCTTTAACAGATTTCGGTTATGATTTATTGGATGTTAGCGAAGAAGATTTAAAAAGTAAGAAGATCTTAATACGTCAATATCTTATTGAAACTGATATTCATCCGTTTGTAAAAGGTGTAACATTCGAAGAAGTTTGGCAGCGAAAAGTTGAAACACAGATGGATGATATAAAGTTTTTTGTAGCTTCAATTGATGACCTTATAATGATGAAAAAAGCTGCTAATAGAGCAAAGGATTTAGAAGACTTAAAAGTTCTTGAAAAATTAAAGCAGAATAAAACATAAAGCTATAGATATGGATAAGAAAACGATGATATTAATTCTTGATCGTGATGACGAGGAAGCCGAGTTGGAATTTGAATTAAAATTTCAAAGCACACTGACAGTCAGCGAACGATACGAGATGATGTTTTGCAGGTCTCTTGAAATTTCGAAAATGATGGAAGAGATGGGTTACAAAAAAAAATACTTCATTGAAAAAAGATCAGAATAAAAAAATTAAAAGGATAGATTTGTAAATGGCAAATGAAAAAGTAGTACCCGTAGATATTGAAGACGAAATGAAGGGCAGCTACATCGATTATGCGATGAGCGTAATTGTTTCGCGTGCATTGCCCGATGTGCGCGACGGATTAAAACCTGTGCATCGCCGTGTGCTTTACGGTATGCAGGATTTAGGTTTAGCCGCAGGTAAACCGTACAAAAAAAGCGCCCGTATCGTCGGTGAAGTTTTAGGAAAATACCACCCGCACGGCGATTCGGCTGTTTACGATACGATGGTTCGTATGGCTCAGAATTTTTCGATGCGGTATATGCTGGTAGATGGACAGGGTAACTTCGGGTCTGTCGACGGCGACTCGCCGGCGGCTATGCGTTACACCGAGGCGCGCCTTACACGTTACGCCGAAGAGATGCTCAAGGATTTAGAAAAAAATACTGTTAATTTTGCACCCAACTTCGACGATACACTAAAAGAGCCAACCGTGATGCCGGCAATGGCGCCCAACCTTTTAATGAACGGGACATCGGGCATTGCTGTGGGTATGGCTACAAACATACCGCCTCACAATCTTAACGATGTTGTTGATGCTTGTTTAGCTTATATCGAAAATTCAGAAATTACAGACGATAAACTTATCAAAATAATTAAGGCGCCCGATTTCCCGACCGGCGGAATTATCTACGGTTACGAAGGCGTCCGCAATGCTTATAAAACAGGACGCGGCAAAATTATTATCCGCGCTAAAGCTAACATCGAAACCGGAAAAAACGAACGCCAATCTATCATCGTTACCGAAATTCCTTATCAGGTTAATAAATCCTCGCTCATCGAAAAAATTGCCGACCTCGTTTCCGATAAAAAAATTGAAGACATTTCAGACGTCCGCGACGAATCCGATAGAGACGGTTTGCGGATCGTCATCGAACTAAAACGCGACGCTAATGCCGAAGTGGTTCTTAATAATCTCTTCAAATACACGCAGATGCAAACTACATTCGGCGTAATTATGCTTGCCCTCGTAGATGGCAGACCCAAAGTATTAACTCTCAAACAAATTTTAGAAGAGTTTGTTAAACACAGAAACGAAGTCGTTGTCCGCCGCTCCAAGTTCGAACTCGACGAAGCTGAACGGCGCGCTCATATACTCGAGGGTTACATAATAGCACTCGATAATATCGATGAAGTAATTAAACTCATCAAAAAATCGAAGGACGCTGAAACTGCAAGAGAAGGTTTGATGAAACGGTTCAAACTTTCTGAAATTCAGGCAAAAGCTATTCTCGATATGCGTTTGCAGCGGCTTACGGGGCTCGAACGAAAAAAGATTGAAGAAGAATACCGCGATTTAATTAAGCTCATCGAAAAATTAAAATCCATTCTTGCAAATAAAAAACTTCAGCTTCAAATTATAAAAGACGAACTCCGCGAGTTGAAAGATAAATACGGCGACGAACGACGGACAGAAATTATTTACGACTTCGAGGAGTTTAAAATCGAGGATATGATTGCCGAAGAAGATGTTGTAATTACAATCAGCCACAACGGTTTTATAAAACGCTTCCCGGTGTCGGGTTATCGAAGGCAATCACGCGGAGGCAAAGGCGTTTCGGGTGCAGCAACCCGCGAGGACGATTTCCTCGAACACATGTTCATCGCATCCACTCATAATTATATTTTATTCTTTACGGATAAAGGACGCTGCTACTGGCTCAAAGTTTTTGAAATTCCCGAGGCAAGCAGATTAGCACGCGGGAAATCGATTGCCAACCTTATTCAAAAACAGTCGGACGAAAATATTGCTGCATTCCTGAATGTCGAAAATTTTGATGAGAAAACATTTGCTGTTATGGTTACCGAAAAAGGACAGATTAAAAAAACATCGCTTGCCGAATTCAGCAATCCGCGTAAGAACGGAATCGCCGCTATCACACTTAAAAAAGGCGACGTTGTTACCGATGTTAAGCTTACGAACGGTTCTCAGGATATTTTGATTGGAACGCATAACGGTTTAGCTATCCGCTTTATCGAAAAGGAAGCGCGACAAATGGGACGCACTGCGGCCGGCGTGCGGGCTGTTCGGCTTGGCAAGGGCGATAAAGTAATTGGCGCCGTTGCCGTTAAGCGAACCAAGACTACAATTTTAGTTGCAACCGAAAATGGTTACGGTAAACGAAGCGACCTTGACGAATACCGCATCAGTCATCGTGGCGGCAAGGGTGTTATTACTGTGCGCGTTACCGACAAGACAGGAAAGTTAGTTGCAATTCGCGAAGTGAACGACAGCGACGATATTGTTGTGGTAACAACGCAAGGTATGATTATACGCCAGCCGGCAACTACGATACGTGTTATCGGCAGGAATGCCCAAGGTGTCCGTTTAATTCGTTTAGACGAAAAAGATTCGATTGCGGCAATTGCGGCAGTTCCTTCGGAAGAAAGCGAAGAGAACAATTTGAAAGAAACAGAAACCAAACCCGCTTCAGAGCCGGTAGAAAAGAAACAACAGCCGTCGCTATTCGATAAGCCGAAAGAAGCCAAGCCGGAGAAAAAGAAAAAGTAAGCCGGAATTACAATCCGACCTACAAACCGTGATTTAAAATATTCATAGAGACATCCCACGGGATGTCTCTATGAAAACATCAGGCTCATTTATGAGCCTTTGTTCCTACAGGATAACTAAAGATAGCGGACAATCGTTTGGTTCGACAAGCTCACCAAACATCCGGACGAAATTGTTTCGTGTCGCCGCAATTTGTTTTTAGCAAGTAATTCGGATTTGCAATCCGACCTCTTGCGTCTCAAACATTGTAGGTCGATGAGTTTCATCGACCTTTTTTTGGTCGAGCAACCTGCTCGACCTACAATTTAATAACTCACAACCTGCCCCGTTGCAAACGAGGCGGGTTTTTTTTATTCTAGCAAACTTACTTCATAATTTACCCCGTGGGATATTGTTTTTGTTTTGTATTCACTCCATCGTTGGCGATCCAACGGGGTGAATAATTCTTTGCCTGCCCCCGCCTGCTGCCCGCCGAACGGATTTGTCGGGCAGGCGTCG